>VXPI01000139.1 GCA_009839585.1 Gammaproteobacteria bacterium | reverse complement strand
CCCCTGCCGCATTCCGGCGGCGATAGGCTCCCGGAAGGGAGCCTATGGCTTTTCCGGTCCATGCAGACAGGATCAGGCCGCAAGCCTGGCAACCGAGTACTCCTGTCCACGGTCTCCCTTTGCCGAATTGCAGTAGCCGCACGGAAGCTGCAGGTTTTTCAGGCGGTCCGTTCCCCCCTGCTCTCCGTACAGGAATTTCCTGTTGTCAGGGTGGCTGTAGTTCTTTAATGGATCAGTGTCTGTCCGTTGCGGGATGTCCGTCCTGTTGACGCAGGTCTTGTACGTTTGACAAGCATAGGCCATTGGCCTATAGTTCATTTATGGAATTCGAATGGCGCGATAGTAAAAGTGAATCATGTTTTCAAAACCGGGGCGCATCGACTCGCCCCCTTGATTCTACTTCATTGGCGGACATCATTTTCTGCTTGACAAAAGGAAGTTCTTTGCCTATGGTATCGGCATTGAATCAATAACCGGGGTATTTCATGGGCAAGGCCTATCTGGGTTCCAAGGCGACGGCGGGGCTGTGCCAGCCGCTGATTGGCATGATGCCGCCCCACGATGTGTACATCGAGTCGCATCTGGGTGGAGGCGCGATCATGAAGCGCAAGCCGCCGGCCATGCTGAACATCGGGATTGACCGGGAAGAGAGGGCGGTTCAGGAGTTCCGTTGTGACTACCCGGTCGAGCTGGTGCACGGGTGCTGCCACGGGTTCCTGGAGGAGTATCCGTTCGAGGGCCGGGAACTGGTCTACAGCGATCCGCCGTACCTGAAGAGCACCCGCAAGGCGCCGGAGCGCTATCGTTACCGTTACGACTACGAGGAGCGGGATCATGTCGAGCTGCTCGGGATCCTGAAGTCGCTGCCATGCCAGGTAATGCTGTCGGGCTATGCTTCGGCGCTGTATGACGAGATGCTGGCAGGCTGGCGGCGTCTGGAGCTGCAGGTCATGAACCAGGCGGGCGTGGTGACCGAGGTGGTGTGGTACAACTTCGAGATTGACCGGCTGCACTGGTCGCGTCATGCGGGCAACACGCCGAACCAGCGTCAGGACGTGAGGCGCAAGGCCGAGCGCTGGGGTCGTCGCTACCGGAGGATGCCGCGGGCGGAGCGGATTGCGATGCTGGCCGCCATCATGGCGGTGGAGGCCGAGGGATGATGACGGAAGCTCCGCATTATTTCTGCCCGCAAGGCCAACGTTAGGGAGCCTATGGCTTTTCCGGATCGAGGAAGACATGCAGAACGATGCAAACGCAAAGTTCAGCGAGCTGGTCTCCGAGATCAAGGAACTTCGTTCCGAGATGGCGACCAAAACCGAGGTGAAAGCCGGCGAAGACCGCCTGCTCCAGGTCATTTCCTGGAGACTTGCGATCATGCTGGCCTTCTTCACCGTCATCGGGGCGGGACTGATCTCCCTGGTGGGAGGAGGTTCTCCCTGACCCCCTGCTTCTGTCAGCGGCTGATGGCCCCCGGAAGGGGGCCTTCGGTTTCCCTGCCGGCCGAATACCCGGACAGCGTTTGCGGACCCACAACCAGGGCATGTTCCGGGCGGTACCCGTAGCACGCAAAATAATCACAGAGTTCCCCAGGGTCACTGAACAGCGACCGATCGATGAATGATCGTCCCATCAGGCATTTGACCGCGGCAACTGCCGTGTCGTTGCGTTCCGCCAGGTCACGGCGCGAGCAGCCCGTGGGAACCCATGCACCCGGACTCGTCATCATGCTCCGGATTCTGCTCGTCAAGGCATCAATCTCCCGGCCCGCATCCTGTCGCTTCAGGATGCCCAGCCTGACCATGGACCCCAGCACATGGACGACACCGTCCATCTGCAGTATCAGTGCCATGGCTACATGACCGCCAGGAGAATGCTTGTTGAAGGACATGTTGACGCTATCACTGTAATGGCTTAATATCATTCTCACATGCAGTCATTTTGATTATAGTATGAGATCATGGAAAGGAGGCGGAAAATGTTGACATCATCACCCCGAAACGCCGGTACCGGCCGGGAAGTCATGCTGTCGCAATCGCAAGAGGAGCGTCTCGCCTACATCGATTTCAGGATCTGCTTTCTGGGAACCATCTCCCGCAACGACCTCATGGAGCGCTTCGGCATGCAGGCTGCGGCAGCCACCCGGGATCTGGCCATGTACCGGCAACGGGCGCCGGACAACATCCGTTACGACACCACGGCCAAGACCTATCAACGTTCGGACCTTTTCTCGCCCCTGTACGATGCTTCGTCCGACCGGATCCTGGCTGCCCTGGCGAGCGGCTTCGGCATCGATCCGGTCGGTGCGCTGCTGCCGTGCGAAAGGACGGCATCTCGGCTGGAAAGTCGGCCATCGCCAACGCTTTCGGTCCTGACCCGTGCCATACATCAGGGCCGGGCGGTGAACGCAGAATACTGTTCTCTCGACAACGGCAGGACCGTCCGCGAAATTGTCCCGTTTGCGCTCGCCGACAACGGGGTGCGCTGGCATGTCCGGGGCTATGACCGCAACCGTTCCGCATTCGAGAACTTCATCGTCACGCGCATCACCCGGGCGGAGATCATCGACACTCCGGTAGAGGAGCACGAAACCCGCGAATCGGATATCCAGTGGAACCGGATCCTGGAGCTGGAGCTCGTGCCTCACCCCAGTGTTCAGCATCACGAAGCCGTTGAAGTCGACTATGCCATGCAGGACGGCGTGCTGAATGTCAACATCCGGGCCGCCGTTGCCGGCTACATACTCCGTCTCTGGAACGTCGACTGCTCCGAGGACCACAGCCTTCCGGAGCCGGGGCGCCACCTCTGGCTCAGGAACTGGCAGGCACTCTATGGAGTAGAGAACCTTGCCATGGTACCCGGCTGCTCCGGCAAATATGCGTGTCAGTAAAACGCCGGCATGCCGACTGCCGGCTCATGTTCTCTTCTGGTTCGCTCCTTTACCCCCTGTAGTTGTTTATTTCCTTTTTGATTTCCTCTAAATCTCCCTCCACCCATTCATGCTTGTTGGGGAATGCATCATGGATGTGTTTTTCCAGCTCGCGAAAATAAGGGGTTTCCAGCTTGTATTCAATCCTGTATCCCCGGTCGGAATCGGATGTCTGGTAGGCATTGAGACGCGATTGCCAGTTACTGGCAATTCCAACCTTGTACTCTCCCGGATACCTGGGGTTGGACATGACGTAGACAAACTTCTGTTCCCGGTAGCCAGCTCCCAGGTCCGTCCGCGTTGGCGGACTGGTTCTCATGTGGATTTCCTTTCCATGTGAAACCGTGTCATGCGGGTCAGCCACGCCCGTTTCCAGCCGGTGCTTTACCAGTTCATAGGCCTTGAACGAAACATCAATGCCCATCCACCTGCGATCGAGCATTTCAGCAGCTACGCATGTTGTGGCACAGCCGCAGAACGGATCCAGAACCATGTCCCCTTCATTCGAGCTTGAATTAATGATTCTCTTCATGAGATCCAGGGGTTTCTGAGTTGGATAGCCAGTACGTTCCGATTGATTGGTAAGAATCGGTATGTCTGTCCACCAGTCTTCCGGCACCTTTCCAGCGCCAAACAGTCTCGTTACAGTTTCCCTGCTGCGTTTTTGCAGGGTTTCAGCAGATTCGGAAATAATGCCTTGACTGCCCTCGATCCTGCCTCTTCGGGCAATGGTTTCCTCGTTGTAGGGAATTCGGACAGCGTCCCTGTTAAAGGAAAAATTTCGATTTGCATAAAACAGCAGGACATCGTGTTTTCTGGGAAAGTGGTTTCGCACATTGCTCGGCCCGGTATAGCACCAGACAATCTCATTCCGGAAGCCTTCCTCCCCGAACACGCAATCCATGGCTGTTTTCAGATAGTGGCTCATGGTCGGGTCGCAGTGCAGATAGATAGATCCGGCTGGTTTCAGCAGCCGGTGACATTCGATCAGGCGTATTGCCATGTACGCAAGACAGGCGAAGTTGTATTTCTTGCCAACGCCCATGATTCCGCTCAGGTAGCGGTAGAGTTCGGGATGGTCTTCCCGGATCGTTGTCAGCCATTCGCTCTTGACGTCCTCTTCCCGGAATATGTCCTTGAACCCTGCCCCTTCTGCAATGCTTCCGATGGGCGCGGCGAATTTCTTGTTCTTGTTGAACGGCGGATCAAGATAGATCAGGTCTATGCACTCGGAATTGATGCCCTGCAAGACATCCAGATTGTCATGGCAGAAGATGGTCCGATTCTGGATGTTGCATTCGGCCATGCCGTCAATTCCCCGGGATTCTGTTCTTGATGTCGTTTCGCGGTATTGCAAACCCTTTAACATGCAGCGTCAGTCCTCAGGGGACTGCCCGTTTGCCGATTCCGGGAAGATCCGGAAGAACAGCGGGTTTTTTCAGCAGTCAGGAAAACGCTCGTTTTCTTGACGGGGATTCACTGGGGCAATCCGGATCCCTGAAACAGCCAGAAAAGTGTAAAGAAACCCGGTAAAGAAATCTATGTTAAAATACCGGCCATCCTCATCGAGTTTCTTTACACTTAGGTCAATCTCGTGAAAATCGGCTATGCCAGAGTCTCTACAGGCGATCAAAATCTTTCTCTTCAGACAGATGCCCTGCACGCTGCCGGGTGCGAGCGGGTTTTCGAGGACCGTGCAAGCGGTGCCAAGGCCGGCCGCCCAGGACTCTCTGAAGCGCTGGAATTTGTCCGGAAAGACGATACCCTGGTAGTCTGGAGGCTGGACCGGCTGGGACGATCGCTGACGGACCTGATCGACACGGTTGGCCGGCTCGAATCCAGAGGGATTGCCTTTGCAAGCATCCATGAATCGATCGACACGTCCTCGAGCACCGGAAAGCTGGTGTTCCACATCTTCGGGGCACTGGCCGAGTTCGAGCGGAACCTGATCCGCGAGCGCACTAATGCCGGGCTACAGGCCGCCCGGGCCCGCGGGCGTGTTGGGGGACGGCCCAGTGCCCTCGATTCCGACAGGCGGAATCTGGTCGTCAAGCTTTACAAGGAGAAACAGCATACCGTCCAGCAGATCTGCGAGATGATGGGCATCTCCAGGCCAACGCTCTACAAGTATGTGGAAGCGGAGAGATCATGAAACCGATTAAGTTTGAGAATGTGCAGTTTGGAGTAGATTGCGTCAATAGGACTAAAAATAGTGAAGAAAAAACCTGGCATCCAGGGTGTAGTGAACGGTTCTGTTATCCTGCTTCAAAGCAAACCGGCTGGATTTCGGGTGGGTAAATTAGCGACATGCCAAATGACTCGGCTACTTATGGGGAAGTCGTAGACCTGTTCTGTGGGATCGGTGCGCTGAGCCATGGACTGATGCGGGCTGGATTTAATATTGTGGCTGGGTACGACACAGATACCCGTTGCAGGCATGCATTTGAGAAAAACAACCATGCAAGGTTTTATGTTCGCGATGTTGCGGACCTGACAGCCAGGGAAGTTTCGGCTCACTTTACGGGTAACGGATATTCTGTTCTTGCCGGCTGTGCACCGTGTCAGCCGTTTTCATCATACAAACACCGGTATAAGGAAGAAGACCCCAAATGGAGTCTGGTGGGCGAGTTCGGCCAGCTGGCAACCGAGATCCAATCCGACTTCGTAACCATGGAAAATGTCCCATCGCTGGTCAATTACAAGGAAGGGAAAATATTCAGCGAGCTTTACGAGACTCTGGAAAAGGCCGGGTACCGCATTGAGTGTTCAATTGTCAAGTGCGAGCAATTCGGCATTCCACAAAGGCGCCGGCGGCTAGTTCTGGTTGCTTCAAAACACTCCAGACCAGAATCATTGAAACCGCAAAGCAAGGAAGCTGCAACCGTTCGCCAGGCAATTGGGCACCTTAAACCAATTGAGGCCGGGATGTCTGACCCGGATGATTCTCTGCATGTGTCGGCATCGCTGACGGATATAAATCTATCCCGTATTCGAGAGTCGACACAAGGAGGAACATGGCGGGATTGGCCAGTGGAAATGCGGGCCAGATGCCATAGGCGGGAATCCGGAATGACATACTCCGGGGTCTATGGACGCATGTCCTGGGACAAACCGTCTCCAACCATGACAACGCAATGCTTTAGGTTTGGAAGCGGCAGGTTCGGTCATCCAGATCAAGACAGGGCGATTTCGCTTCGAGAAGCTGCCATCTTGCAGTCGTTTCCGGATAGTTATGAATTTCTGCCTCAAGGAGAGCAATACCGCTTTGCCGAGATCGGCAAATGGATTGGAAACGCGGTTCCTGTTCGTCTTGCCGAAGAAATTGGAAACCTGATTGCCGGCGTGGGCACTAACCATTCGCAATCCATGCTCTCAGATGAATAGGACATGTCTTTTGTCAAACCCACTATAGTTCCCCGGTAGTAAAGCACATGCCCAATTATGTGTGCCTGCAGTGCATGAGTCCGGATCACATATTCAGGCAATTACAGGGACTCGCCGGATTTGAGGGATCACCGAAACGACAGGTTGCAGCGATGGCTGTCATAATTTATTTTTTTGACAAATGCGATATTTTTGAAGACTCTGAACAGAGCCGTGGATAAATGATTCTGCCGACGAAACATGTCCGCATTGAGAGAGCGCTTATTGGTGTTGGTGCCGAGATACTCGATATTCTCCGAGAACCCATGACGGTTTCCCGTTTATGGGATGGGGTAAGATCCAGAAGATCGTCTGTCTCACGAAATACTCCTATCGACTATGACTGGTTTATTTTGGCGCTCGACATGCTCTACATCATTGACGCGGTTGATGTGAAACAAGGAGTTGTGATGAGGTCGAACGCATGATCCGGCGAATCAGCAGCAACCTCGAATCCTTCAAGTCCCTTGATTTCAAGAATGGTCTAAACATACTGCTTTCCGACAAAAGCGAGGGTGCTACGGAACGGCAGTCTCGCAATGGAGCCGGAAAGACAAGCCTTGTTGAACTTGTTCACTTCCTGACCGGGGGACAGGTCGGAAAGGGAAATATCTTCAGTTCAGCAACACTCGGAGAAAATACTTTCAACATACTGATGGATGTAGGCAACAAGGAAGTCACGGTGGAACGAACAGGATTTTCGCCGGGCAAGGTAAGAGTGGACAGACGGGTGGAAAATTGGCTTGAATTGGCCAAGACCAGGAAAAACCCGGAAATCCTGGAGTTATCCAATACCAATTGGCGTGAAATTCTTGGAGCGGAGTGGTTTGGCCTCGACACGGCAAAAGCCGAGGAGAAATTCAAGCCTTCCTTCCGTTCGCTTTTCTCTTACTTTGTCAGACGGGAAGGGAGTGGTGGCTTCATCAATCCTACCCAGCATTCAAGCATGCAGCAAATCTGGGACAATCAAGTAAACAATTCCTAT
>VXPI01000022.1 GCA_009839585.1 Gammaproteobacteria bacterium | reverse complement strand
CTACGCCGGCATGGACAGGCAGGGGCAGTGTTGCACTTCGGACTGGAACTGGGGAGTTGTAATATTTATTAATTATGTCGACAAAATCATACATCGTGTCTCATTTCTTTCGGGGCTCGAGGTGGTTATCCGGATCGTATTATTCGATCAGCAGAACAATATGATTAGCAAGCAAGAGTTTGACAGACTGGGCCAGCAAGGTTACAACAGCATCCCCTTGGTCCGGGAATTGCTGGCTGACCTTGATACCCCGCTTAGCACCTATTTCAAGCTTGCGGATGAACCTTGGTCGTATCTCCTTGAATCCGTCGAGGGCGGCGAAAAATGGGGACGCTACTCGATTATCGGCCTTGCCTGCAAAAACCGCATCGAGATCAATGACCATACGGTGCGGATTGTTGATGGCGATGCCGTACAGGAATTTGAAAGCGATGACCCATTAAACGAAATTCGCAAGTTCAAGGACCTCTACCGGTCACCGGAGATTGCGAATGCCCCCAGGTTTACTGGCGGTCTGGTGGGGTATTTTGGGTATGGCACGATTCAGTATATCGAATCACACCTTGATACCTGTGCAACCGCGGACCCTGCCGATACTCCCGACGTCCTGTTTCTCGGCTCGAGTGAAGTGGTAGTTTTTGATAATCTGAAAGGCCGCATGTATCTGGTTATCCATGTGAATCCTGAATATCCGGATGCATGGGAGTCGGGGCAATTGCGTCTCAACCATTTGATGCAGCGTCTACGTGAGCAACACCGGCAAGCAAACATGAACCCATCCATCGATTCGGAGGCATCAAGGCAATCCGAGTTACGATATTTTTTTCCGAAAGAAAAATATCTCGATGCGGTAGACAAGTGCAAGCACTACATCCATGAAGGTGATGCATTTCAAATCGTGCTGTCGCAGCGACTTGCCCTTGATTATCCTGGCCGGGCGATTGATCTCTACCGGGCACTTCGCACCCTCAATCCCTCACCCTATATGTATTATTTCAATCTCGGTGATTTCCATATTGCCGGGTCGTCACCGGAAGTTCTGGTACGACTTGAAAACGATACCATTACCTTGCGCCCAATAGCAGGTACGCGCCATCGCGGAACCACGGAGGAAGAAGATGAAAATCTGGTCACGGAGCTTCTGGCTGACCCTAAAGAAAATGCCGAACACTTGATGCTGATTGATCTCGGCCGAAACGATGTGGGCAGAGTCTCCCTGACCGGCACTGTCTCGGTTACCGATATGATGACTATCGAGAAATATTCGCATGTCATGCATATCGTTTCCAATGTCACCGGCCAAGTCAAAGAAGGTCTTGATGCCATTGATGTCCTAGGTGCCTCTTTTCCGGCAGGGACACTGTCCGGTGCGCCGAAAATCCGTGCCCTGGAAATAATCGAAGAACTTGAACCACATCGAAGAGGTATCTATTCCGGAGCAATCGGATATATCGGATGGAATGGGAATATGGATATGGCGATTGCCATTCGCACCGCAGTCGTAAGGGATCAACAAGCCCATATTCAGGCGGGAGGAGGGATTGTTGCCGACTCAGAACCGTTAGCAGAGTGGCAGGAGTCGATGAACAAGGCCGGTGCCGTCTTACGCGCCATTGAAATGGTTGGTGAAGGGCTGTACGGACGCAGCGACATGTAATTGTATTTTGGGTTGAACTACTTAGTTTTCCAGGCGTAGAAAACCTTCGACATAAATGGCTATTGATTACATGAACGTGAAGTCATGGTTATTTCGATAACGCAAAACCTTCGAAAACCCCTAATCCATAAAATAGAGAACATGAAGGTACCCCAACACCCTGCATGGCATGGTTTTCGAGGGTCTGGCGGTTCACCCGGCGGATGATTCCCGACCCGGCACTGAAACCCACAGCACATGATGCCTCGTGCCAGATATGTTACGCTCTATTTCAGGATTGGGGAAACACTTCGTTCTGAAAGTTTAAGAGTTATGTGCTATAGTGTAAAATATAGTGTAAAGCAATATATGTCCATTCAGCAAAATCACCGGGTTCTCTCTAAATGGAAAAAGCATGGAAAAACCCTCCGCTGTTCTACACACTAGCACAAATCAAGTTCAATAATATTGCGAACATGGAGGCATACATTCCCCAGTTACAGGATAAGCTTCGGCACATTGGGTATCCTGATTTTCAAATAGAAAAGAAGGTTGAGGTGAATATCAGGGATGCGGGAGGTTCTCAGCCCGATGTTCACCCTCGACCATTTATTAGGTGGCATTTCTTGAATATCGACAGAACCGAGGCATATACATTACTTCCAGATGCCATCGCTTTTCATACAGCACAATATATGCGTTTTCAGGACTTCTCCAGGAAAGTACACGATGGAATCTCCCTTGCTAATGAAATCATTAAATTTGCGTATATTGACCGGATTGGACTCAGATATCTTGACGCAATTGTTCCGGCAAACGAGGACATAATTGATGCTTACCTTAACCCTTCTCTTCTGGGTTTATCAGCAGACAACTCGCTAAAGCTTGCTCATAATTACAATGAAACAGTATCTCAAATTGATGGTGGGACATTGGTGTCCAGAGTGATCATTACCGAACATGGCTTGGCATTGTCGCCGGATTTGCTCCCCATGATATTGACATTGCCTGACCGAATAAACAATCCTTCAGGAAAGATGGCTTTGATAGACACGGATTACTTTGTAGAAAATCGAATAAACTTTGACTTGAATAGTGTCAAGGAGCAATTGTCCGCCTCTCATGAGAAAACAAAAAAGATTTTCGAATCTTCGGTCACTGAGTATGCGATCTCCGTATGGGAGTAACATGACATGATCACAAACGCGCATCGTTTCGAGAAACCTTCCCCCATGCTTGACAGAAAACGGCCCGATTCGAACATGACTGGGATAAGTATTTTGTTATTTACGGTGGGTACTGGAGGTGCTATGACCGCGGAGTGCCTGGAAAAAGTAAATTCATGTGTTTATACGCCTCTCATTCGAGTAGAGCATGCTCCCAGGAAAATTGACGCTCGCACAACTGCTGAACAAATCATGGCAATTAAGAGTGCATTCGCCCTCAACCTGTCAGAGCTTGCCACGGTTTTTGGGGCAAGCCGGCCAACTGTGTACGCCTGGCTAAACGGTCAGGAGCCGAAGCCAGAGTCAACCCGAAAGATCCACCATGCTCTGAATTTGGCAGAGCAGTTGCAAGCACTAGACATTCCCCGCATGGATAAGGTTGTGCGAAGACCGGTTTTTGGGTCACAGTCGATGGTCGACAGGCTCAAAGAGGGTGAAGTCTCCAGAGAAGATCTGATTACACTCAAAAGTCTTGCCGAAAAAGAAGCTCAGTCTCGTTACCTTACAAAAGGTTCAGGCAAGGTCAGAGAAAGTTTTTCTGACGCATCTGATGGTTTTAGTTCTTTTGTCTAAAACGAATGCCTTGGAAACGGGAAACACCTTGGCATCAGGGATCCGTCCTGAATTCTCGTGACTTTGCATGTATTGGACTTGGTGAAGCTAAAAACCGTGTCTCAGTGGCTATTTCCCATGACTGTGACATAACACAAGAAGACCTTCGTGTAGAACCCCATGTCGAATTCATAATTGGACGATGCATCGAAGAAGTTGACGGAAATCATACCTATGCCAAGAATCCACGTACCCTGCATTTCACGATAAAACATAAAACCAATAACGTTCATATCGAACTTCTGGCCGTAGAAAAGATCCGGATTAGCAAAGACGATTTGTGCGGGATGAAGCCGGATACAGATTGGCACATTGGGGACGATGCCCTATGGATTCTTCAGAACTGGTTGGCTACACGGTACAAGAGACAATCACTTCCTGACGCCTTGGTAAAGAGACTGCGTCCAGCAACTGAACTGCTGCAAAAGCTTGGAAAGCAGCATTCCCATGATGTCTTGGGATATTGGCTTGACTACGAGCCATTTAGCATGGAATTGCCGCTTGATCAGCCATATGAGATTTGGATGTATGTTGTTTATAACACTGATAACAAGGATGCCGAGATCAAGGCAAAGAAGATAGCTGGGTCTCTCAAAAAGAAACTGCAATCCCTTGAATCTGACAAAATACTTCTTCAAAATTGTGAAGTCTATTCGGAAGAAGAGTTCACTCTTCGTGACCTCCGGAGTAACATTCACTTTCGTCTGGATCATATCAGCCTGAACCCGAAATTCTCTGGACCGGTTGTTCAGTAATTTTATTCATGGTTGTTCTAGCTATTACGTGACAGTGTTTTGCAATCTATACATGCGGCCTCATTATGCGGTTGCAATCATATCCTCATTCAAGTACTTTCAACAATTCGCATACCGAACCCCACAGTCTCATATATCGCGAATCGGTATAAGGGCCCGAAAATCCTTTGTAATGATATAATTATGCCCAAGAAGACGCTTTATCTTGCCAATCCGTACGGGTTCGCCAAACAACTTCAGGATGGACCACTGGTTGACCTTGTGGATGCGCTTGAGTCCGTGGGTGCTGAAGTCTGGGAACCTTTTGCTCGAGACAATCAGATTGACTTCACGGAGTCCGGTTGGGCCTATCGCGTTGCACAAAATGATGTATCCGATGTTCGGGAGGCAGACGGCATATTCGCTGTGGTCAACGGTTGCCCGCCAGATGAGGGAGTGATGGTGGAATTAGGCCTTGCCATGGCATGGAGCAAGGCCATATTCCTGTTCAGGGATGATTTTCGCAAATGCACGGACAGCGAACACTATCCGCTTAACTTGATGTTGTTTGCCTCGCTCCCCGAAAAGGGCTGGGAACGATACTGGTATACGTCAGTCAGTGAAATCAGCGATCCCGACAAGGCCCTCGTCAGCTGGCTGAACAACCGGGAATAGGGTATTATCTCCCGGTCCCGGAGCAATGAGCAGTTTCAACTGTGCTTCTCATCATTGACAATTACGACTCCTTTACCTACAACCTCGTTCAGTATTTTGGGGAACTGGGTCAGGATGTAAGGGTGTTTCGCAATGATCAGGTATCTCCGGAAAAAATCGAGCGGATGACCCCTGAATATCTGGTCATCTCGCCCGGTCCCTGCACCCCCAACGAAGCCGGTATTTCAGTCTCTGCGGTGAATTGCCTGGCGGGTAGCGTCCCAATTCTGGGCGTGTGCCTAGGTCACCAAAGCATCGGTCAGGCCTTCGGGGGTAAAATAGTCAAGGCAGAAAAAATCATGCATGGAAAAACATCCATGGTTTATCATTCTGGCAATGGCATTTTCGAGGGCATCGACAACCCGTTCCAGGCAACCCGTTATCACTCGCTGGTCATTGAGCGCGACTCGCTTCCGGATTGTTTTGAAATTACCGCATGGACTGACGATCAGGAGGTCATGGCGGTCAGGCATCGCGAACTGCTGGTCGATGGCGTGCAGTTCCACCCCGAGTCCATTGCCACCCATTTCGGCCACGAACTACTCGAAAATTTTTTAAGGCGCTCATCACTGAAAGATCACTGAATGCGGGACATCCTCAAGCAAATCATTTCTACGAAAATCAGCGAAATCAATGCTCGTAACCGTGCGTTGCCGATTGATCAACTGATCGAGCGAAACCGTGACCTGTTGCCATGTCGTGGATTTGCC
Source organism: Gammaproteobacteria bacterium (assembly GCA_009839585.1). Taxonomy (GTDB): domain Bacteria; phylum Pseudomonadota; class Gammaproteobacteria; order Arenicellales; family Poriferihabitantaceae; genus Poriferihabitans. Next base: position 1,726 of record VXPI01000022.1, on the reverse strand, counting down.
GCCGCAATTGACGAGCGACTTTCGAAAGGCCTGCCTGCAGTAATCTGCGAGATCAAGAAGGCTTCACCGAGCCAGGGCATCATTCGTGAGGATTTTGATCCGGCCTCAATTGCAGCGAGTTATGAAAACGCAAATGCGACCTGCTTGTCGGTGCTGACTGACGAGACTTATTTTCATGGTCACGACCGTTTTATCGAAGCAGTCAGGACCACTTGTTCACTGCCTGTTCTTAGAAAGGAGTTTATAATTGATCCCTATCAGGTCCATGAATCAAGAGCGCTTGGTGCTGATGCCATCCTGTTGATCGTTGCTGCACTGGACTCCACAAAACTCAAGCAGCTGGCCGGGACTGCACACGAGGTCGGCCTGGATGTGCTGGTCGAGGTTCACGATGCCGCAGAGCTTGAGCAGGCACTTGCCCTGCCTTGCAGGTTGATCGGCATCAACAATCGCAATCTGCATACCTTTGAAACTTCGCTTGAGACCACGATCCGGTTGCTGGACATGATTCCGGAAGATCGGGTTGTGGTTACCGAAAGCGGTATCCACAGCAAGTATGATATTGCTCTGATGAGGGCCAATCAAGTCAATGCTTTTCTGGTCGGAGAATCCTTGATGCGTGCCGGGGATCCAGGCTCAAGACTCCGTGAATTATTTGAAGAGGTTTTATGAAAGTTGCATTACACTTGAACGATGGTGTGCACTTCTCGGCATCAACAGAAAGTGGTCATCGATTTGAAATCGACGGATCAGGGGCTGTGGGTGGACAGGACAAGGGAGCAAGGCCAATGGAGATGGTGCTTGGTGCGCTGGCCGGATGCAGTGCCATTGACGTAATGTCAACCTTGAGAAAAATGAAACAGAATGTATCCGACTGCCGTATCGAAGTCACCGGGGAGCGAGCCGGTCAGATACCTGCCGTGTTCAGTGATATCCAGCTCGACTTTGCTGTTTTCGGCAACAACCTGGATCAGAAAAAAGTGCAGCGTGCAGTTAAGCTTTCGGTAGAGAAGTATTGTTCCGTCGGAAAAATGCTGGAATCCACTGCACGCATCTCGCATACCACAACCGTTCATCCAGATCCATCACATAGAGAGTAATGGCGACATGAATTATTTTGTCGATTGGCTCAAGGTTCAGCTCTCCAACCCTCAAATCGTTTTTCTGGCTCTGTTTCTGCTGGTAACGGCATTAGTCATTTCATATGCCGGCGCAATTTTGGCTCCCGTGATTGCCGGCATCGTGATCGCTTATGTTCTGGAAGGTCTGGTCGGACGCTTTACCGTTCTTGGCCTGCCAAGACCTGTAGCGGTTGGATTTGTCTACATCGGATTTATCGTGTTTGTGATCAGCACCTTGCTGGTCGTGTTTCCGGTGCTGTACAACCAGTTGACCCAGATGGTGCAACAAATTCCGGCCCTGCTCTACCGCGGGCAACTTGAGCTCATACAGTTGCCCGAGCATTATCCTGAACTGTTCTCGGTCGAGCAGGTCCGGGAGATGATCGCCACCATACGAACACAGTTGACTGATTATGGACAACAGCTGGTCAGCATCTCATTATCTGGTGCGGCCAGCATTATTACCTGGATGATTTACCTGATTCTGTTGCCGATCCTGATTTTCTTTTTTGTCAAGGACAAGAAAAAAATTCTGAATTACCTGATTCGGTTCCTGCCGAAAGACCGTGAACTGACAGCCCAGATCTGGAATGATGTTGATATTC
>VXPI01000065.1 GCA_009839585.1 Gammaproteobacteria bacterium | reverse complement strand
CCCTTGCTGTTCCATCTCAACTTCGATCAACCGTTTCAGAACATCTGAGTCCAAGCCTGATTCCTTGCACATTGATCGAACAAGCCTTCTCCCCGCTTCACTGTAGAGAAGTACGACATGACCGATTGACATTACAATCTTCCCGCAACAGAGACATGTTGCATTTCTGCGTTCCTCTCGGCACTTACTATTACATCTTCCACCCAAATATCCCTTATTTTTTCTATCTCAGATTGTCGAATTAACATCATTCCCAGTTTTTCTTGCAGGGATAACAATCGGTCCAAGATTTCTTGGCGGGTAGCCATATTAAATGGACCGGGTACGAACACCCCATTCTTAGTGATCGTCACTTGCCCATTTCGACGTCGTGCCAGACGGCGAACTGGTTCATTGCGAATCTGAACAAGCCAGTCGCGAAACTCAAGTAACGGCATGAATTCATTAAACCCAGAATCAACAAAGCCCGCCAAACTCTTGTCTTTTTTTACCACAGTGCATGTCCAGCATCCAAAACGGGAAGATGTTGTTCCACACGAAGGGGCATCTATCGTCGAGGTTACAACAGGGCACTCCCCGCCCCCTGCATGTCGATAGAGTTGAATCAACCTGTCATGACTTCCACCCCATGGAGGGTTATGTTCTGCGAGATACTCCCAAACGGCATCGGTAGATAATTCAAGGATTGGACGAAAAACCAGGCATCCCGGCAGATTGTTATGTCGATTGAGTCGGGACCCGTTATCATAACGTGCCGCTGTGATCGCTCGGGCAGAACTTTCACTTCTACGCACACCAAGAAGCAGTATCACTTCTCCGGAGTCCTTTATCCTTTGCCGAATATAGTTGCTGGTCGGACGGATTTTCATTCGGTCGGTGCACCAGCGAAAGTTGCTGTTTGGCGAAGGATAGCCGCGACCGATAAGATTAACCCAAAATGTCTGGTCTATTTTAGGTGTGGTGGTATTAACAATTACCGGCAATTCAAATGCCCGCGCTGCTATCCTTATTTCTTCTAGAGCAAGCTTGACATGCCCCATTACCATCGGGCTCTCGACTAGAGTGTCATTTGCAATCACATGGACGGGACGAGTTCGTTCACTGCGCGGCAAGCAGATAAGTTGCTCAATCACGAGATGTGCAAGAAGTGTACTGTCCTTACCGCCCGAAAATCCAATAATCCATGGTTTTTCATGCGGTTCTGCATATTCTTCCTGGATTTCTTGTCTTATCTGTGCAAAAGCTAAATCGGGATCCGTTGCCTTTTCACATACTGTTTCTTTGGGTTTTGAGGCAATTTTGCATACACCCTTTCCAGGCCGGGGCTGATTAGACATGGTATCCATTATCATTTCTGTATTGCCGATGATCCGGGGGTTAGCGTAAAACTGGCTGTTCTTATAATTTAGCGAATTACATTAATTAGCGAATTACATTAACATCCCTCATGCAAAAAGGTCTTCTCCTTTCCTCTTCAGAATAGCGCATAGTTGAACCCTGTTGACCGTGAGTATATCGGATTTCTGGAAATTTCGAACGAATTTGTCTTTTCAGCAAGGTACTGTCGCTGGCTTCTGATTGGGTTGAACCAAGACCCGCGCGAGTTTGTTGGCAATCTGAATTGAATGCCGGAACTGGACTACAACCGGAATCGCACTCTCTTTTCCACAGCAATACAGTAAACCCGATGCTGGTTGTCGCCAAGCCAAGCAAGACTATGATTGACCTCGTCATCGAATAAGATTTGCGCTTTGCATGCCGTCAAGAATCAATTTCAATCAAATTCTTATCGATGGTGACATCATGGAGATATGCAGCTACACGCTGAGGTGGTGGCGAATGACGGTCGATCTTGCTGGTAATTCGTCGATTGACAAGGCTTCGATGATGGTTCCACCATCCATCAGACAAATCCGGCTTGCCGCCATTTTTACCATGTCCAGACGCTGTTCAACCATAATCACGGACACGCCCATCGACATCAGCTGCTTGACGCATTCAGCTATTGCCCGGACCATGGTGGGCATCAAGCCTTCCGTCGGTTCGTCCAGCAACAGGATTCTTGGATCGAGACACAATGCCCGTGCCATTGCCAGCATCTGCTGCTCCCCCCCACTCAAGGTGCGCGAAATCTGGCCAAGCCTGTCCTCCAGTCCTGGAAACAGTTCAAAGACCCTTTCATAGTCCACTCGGTGATGTCGGCAGGTATAAGCTCCCACTTCCAGATTCTCCTGAACCGTCAACTCGCCAAACAACCTTCGCCCCTGTGGTACATAACCGATTCCGGCACTCGCAATACGCTCGGTCGGAAGCCCGCTGATCCTCTCGCCATCAAGATAGACCGAGCCTTCGGTATAGGGCATGAGTCCCATGATCGCCTTGAGCGAAGTGGTTTTGCCTACACCATTTCTGCCTAGCAGGCACAATGTTTCACCTTGATCGATTTCCATGGATATCCCATGAACCGTCTGACTGCCCGGGGTGTATCCCGCAGTTAATTTTTCGACGCGAAACTTCATTCTCCAAGATAAGTGGTCTTGACCCGTGCATCCATCTGAATACCCTTCGGATCATTCTCGGCCAGGATACCTCCCTGGTCCATGACCGTGACTCGATCAGCCAGATTCATTACAAACGGCAGGTTATGCTCGATCAGAATGATGGTTCTGTTTGACCGAATACGCTTGAGCAGATCGGTGAATTCCTCGATCTCATCTACCGATAAGCCTTGAGTTGGCTCATCAAGAATAAACAGAACCGGATCAACTGCGAGGTTGATTGCAATTTCCAGCAACCGCTGGTGGCCATATGCCAGTTCCACCGCAAGCTGCGTGCGACTCCAGTCGAGACCGGTCAACCTCAGGCAACTGCCAACAATCTCTTCAAGACTCCGTTTCTGATCGGGCAATGGTCTGGATTTCGAGGATTGCTGGATACGCATCTGTGCACCAATTGCGACATTCTCGAACACCGTCAAACCCGGATAGATACTGGTTATCTGAAAGGCATAGGCAATTCCCAGGCGGGCTCGCTTCCACGCAGGTTGACCAGTAATATCAATCCCCTGAAAAACAATCTGGCCGGAATCGGGTGCGAGACGTCCAGACAAGAGGTTGACAAGGGAGGTCTTGCCCGCACCATTGGGACCGATTATGCCGCGAATTTCGCCTTGTTCGAGAGAGAGGTCAACATCCCTGACCGCAGTAATCCCGCCAAATCGCCTGTTCAGTTTTTTCGTTGATAGAAGGCTCACGGCAACCACGGCAACCATTTTTTTCGCAAGGTTCCCAGCACACCGAGCGGAAAGTACATGATTAACAGGATGAGAGCCACACCTGTTGCAAGCAGATAGGCTGTGGTGTGCTCACTGAAAAAATCAATTAGGTAAAACATGATGAAACTGCCAAGAATCGGGCCAAGTACCGTTCCTACCCCACCGAGCAGAGTGAACAGCAACACATCAATCGAATACTGGATAGTAGCAAAGGTCGAACCAATATATGCGAACAGCAATCCATATGCTGCGCCTGCGCTACCGGACAGCGTACCTGAGATAACCATGGCCTTGAGCTTGATCAGGAACGTGTTGTATCCGAGCATTCTGGTGCGCGATTCATTTTCTCTTACTGCGACCCATTCGCGACCGAGGCCACCATTTACCCATCGGTACACGATCAGGGCCGAGGCGGATAGCAGACCGAGAGCAATATAGTAGCGGACCTGGGGGCTGGTCAAGTCAACCTGCATCCCCAGAATCTCGAAACTCCGGGCATGTCCCGGCAATACCAGACCCTCATCTCCACCTGTGGTATCGGAAAAATACAGGGTTGTCAGATAGACAACCTGCGAAAACATCAGGGTCACGATCATGAATGCCACACCCTGCGTTCTCAAGGCAATCGCACCAATCAAGGCAGCCGCGAGTGCCGAAACTGCGATTGCAAACAGGAATGCAGATGGCACCGCCCAGCCCAAGTGGTAGATAGGTAAACCGGCCGCGTATAGCCCACATGCAAAAAACATGGCGTGGCCGAGACTGAGCAGACCGGCATAACCAAAAAGGACATTGTAGCCGAGCGCGAAAATCGCAAGGATCATGATTCGGGTGATGGTCAGCTGGTGGTAGTCTGGCAATACGAACGGCAACAGAAAGAGGAATGCCAGTACACCAATGTGCAAAGTGAGTGAGCGTTTCCGGGAATTGTCCATCACGACTTACGCTGCCCAAACAACCCTTCCGGCTTGAAGATCAGGACCAGTGCTACCAGCAATGTCGAGATCATCTTGGCAAGAGTCGGAGAGAAAAACATCGAGATAATTCCATCACTCATGCCGATGACAAGAGCGGCCAGAAGTGCCCCGCGAATACTCCCCAAACCTCCGACAATCACCACAATGAATGACATAAGAAGTGGGTCAAGCCCCATCAGATAGTGCACCTGTCGAATCGGTGCTATGAGGACAGCACCAAGAGCGGCCAACATTGCTCCAGCCGCAAAAACCAGCCCATACACCCAGCCCACCGGGATTCCGAAGACTTGGGCCATTTCCCGGTCAATCTGTGTTGCCCTCATTAAAAGACCTAGCCGGGTCCGGCTAATCACATACCAAACCATCAACAACAGGGCCGCTGCCATCAGGATGACCGAAAGCTTGTATCCGGAATACCCAAACCACGGAAAGTTGATGTGAAAATAAAATGGAGGATCCATTGCGCGGGCATCGGGCCCAAAACCAATCAACACGCTCTGCTGGATTACGTACAGCATACCGATGGTTGCCACAATCGTCGCTTCGGGATTGTGGTTGATTTTGCGTAGAATCACCCGGTCTGCTGTAAAAGCAGCCAAGCCCACCAGTAGCGGTGCTACCAAAAGTGCGGCCAGAAACCCGAGAAGCGGGTGGCCGGACAGTGCATGGCTGACTGACCAGGCGATGACTGCTCCGACCATATAGAACTCACCATGTGCGACGTTGACCACACGCAGCACCCCGAATACCAGACATAATCCAAGTGCCGACAAGGACAACACTGCGGCTTGTACCAAGCCTTCAAGTGAAGCAAGAAGCAGGAACGGGCCCAGATCCAAGATAGACCTATCAGTTTGTCTCTATAAACAATGGAGACCTGCTATTACCAGACTGATAATCACATTGACCCGAAGTATCGCGTTAGAGATCCATCTGTGTATAGTCGGCTTCCGGCTCATACAATCCGTCTTCAATAGACGTAGTATGCACAACATTCAGCCGGCTGTCCTCGACTCTGGAAATATGCTGAATACCGAAACACTGATGAATTTTGCCATTGAAAATCTTGTTGCCCTGAGGATGGTTTCGGCTCTCGGGAAATTCAGTTAGCGACTCGGTAGCCTCGATGAGAGCCTGTCGATCTTGCGGTCCGGAATATCCACAGATTTCCATGGCCTGCTTGATGACAAACAGGGTCTCCCAGCATCCAAACATATGCGAATAGGTCGAAATATCCCGAGGGTCGTTGACACTGGCACCGTTTTGATCAACACCGACTTGGTCCCGGAAATACCGGTCATGCTGTGTCTGGTCTGGTTGGGCATAACGGGGAAACGCTTCCCAAAAATGAGTACCCTGCAGAAAACTCAAGCTGGGGTGTTGCAAAATCAACCGCTTCCAGTGAATCAATGTAACCAAAAATTCGGGGGCGATCCCGCGTCCCGAAAAATTGCCCCATCTCCTTTACAAAGGTCAGGACGCCCGGTCCGACCAATACATGATAAAGCACTTCTGTCTCGCGCGGAATTCTCGGAAAATAGCGGGTAAACGAAGATTCCGTTGGTGGGACTGGAATCATTTCCAGAACCTCGCCGCCTTGTTCAGCAATCGCGATGGAGAAATAATCCCGGTGATCATGCCCAAAAGCGTAATCGGGAAAGATCATGGTTACTTTTTTTCCCAGATTTGTGGCAATCCAGGGTGCCATGGAAACCATTTGTGATCGAACATCCGTTATCCCGGGCTGAAACACGTACCGATTCAAGGATCCGGAAGCAACATGATAACCTTCTGATACTACATAATAGGGTAACTTGAGCTCTCCTGCCCTGGGTGATGAGCCAATCACCACATGGGAAAACAAAGTACCATAGGCAACGTCGGTTTTGTGCTGGGTGGCGAATTTCTCGATCACTTCCGCCCCTCGCTTTGGATCGGTTCCATCGTCTTCAACCACGAGCTCAACGGGTCTTCCGTTGATTCCTCCCTCCTCGTTAATGAGTTTCACGGTCGCCACGGCAGTTCTTTCATACCACCTGCCGTAGGAGGCTCCAATACCGGTTCGATGAAGCTGCATTCCAACCTTGATCGGTCGATCAGAGCCAAGGACGTGGCCCATCAGCGCAGGGTTGAACTGGGCCGTCATGGCTATGCCTGCTGCGCCAGCCAGTTTCTTGAGGCTTTTGCGCTTATTTTTGTCTGTCAGGATATCGGTGGTATCACTCATGGTTTCATACTGTTAACGATCGCTCATGATTGGAACCTGGGGTTAACGAATCACGAAATGCTCTTTGACGTTGACGGCCGTTCTCACCCGAGAACAGGGTTGGCCCTGATTTTCGGATTCTAGATTATCACTGATTAAACGGATTTACGATCATAAGTTCTTCGATAATTTGACCATCCCGCAAGTCTTCGCTGAACAAGATTCTACACTTGGCCCTCAATGGCGGCGACTATCAGGCTATCGTAAACGAAAATCTGTAACGCCGCACAATACCAAGCCCACAGCGATAGAATCGACTAGTCGGATTAACGGACCATAAAGGAACCGGTACATCTTCAAGAAATTGATGTGCCTGTGTTGCTATCGCACTCAATTTTCTCATGACTACATTGATTGTTTCCTGAACAACCCGATAACTGATGCAACCAATTCCTTCTCTCACCGCTAATTGAACCAAATCTTCGGATCGCGTTCGTTGGCATAATCAGTTTCGTCAAACACGCATATGAGCACATTTGAATCAATAAAGCATTTATCGTTCATTCATTTCCTCTCGAGAGAACTTGCTGCCTCTGGAAAAAATACTGGCTTGCAGTTCCTGGATCGTTTCAATGGTTCTTTCACTTTTTTGTTCGCGTTGCACATGACTGCCAACCAGATTCGGAATTGTGCATTTCATGTTCGCAAGCTCGGTAGCAGTACGTTCCCGCGCCTTTTCAACTAAATCAGCATCTGCGCTGAGTGTTGCGTTCTTAATTGTCGCATCTGATTAAAATTACAAGAAAATATCATACACTGATTTCGTGTATATTCCTACGAGTCGAGTTGCAAAACTACTCGCCCCACAGAATAGCGTGAGACGAAGAATTACTATTTGTTCCATTTGATATATGACTTTTCCC
>VXPI01000150.1 GCA_009839585.1 Gammaproteobacteria bacterium | reverse complement strand
ATACGTTGTAGTAGTAACCTTTTGTCAAAGCCATGACCTCAAACTATCAGCGTTTCTGCCCCTATTGGCTGGCCATCGCATACATAATGCCGTCAACTATGGACCCTGATCAAACAACAGGAATCAAGAACTGCAAATAAAAGCCTGTCCAACCAGGGTTGGCAAAAGTCCCGTCGAGATCGCAAGAGTTTTTCTCAAAGCGGAGAGGAATTCTCCTATTTCCTCAGTTCCTCCTTCCCCGTCTGCTCAATGAACTGCAGGGTTTCGCATACATCGTCCCATGTCTTATTATGGTTGATGATGCAGATCCTCAGAGAAATCGATTTTCTACAACCGTCGAGAACATCAAGGCCCTGTCTTCCCAGAGTACGCGCATAAGCACGGTCTTGTTCACTTCATGTAGTGCTTTCCCGTCCATCGAAGCATCGTCTGGATTGACACGGAAACACACGATCCCGATAGACACCGGAGACAGTAGTTGCAGAATGGAGCTTTTCCGGACATACTCCCCCGGCTCTTGCGGCCAGAGACATGGATCTGGAGATGGCCTTGAGGAATGCTTTCAGGCCAAACGTCTGGACCGACATCCATATCTTCAGCACCCGAAGTCCCCTGCTCAGTTGCAGACCCTGGTCCGAGAAATTGGAATGGTTTCCCCCCAGATCGTAAACGCATTTTCAAGGGTGATCAGATCCTTCACCAAGATCCCACCGACCTCATAAGGCCGATAAAGCCACTTGTGACCGTCCAGAGCGATAGAGTCGGATCGCTCGATGCCGTTCAGGAGTTCCCTGCCCTCGACTGTCAGTACCGCGAAGCCTCTGTATGAGGCATCGGTATGCAACCAGATACTTTCGGACTCGCAGAAGTCGGCCACTCTTTGTCATATGAATCTGGTTTGCTCATGTGCTACCCATGGAAAAATTAAAAATTACGGATTGGACCTATTGCCCAGTCGGCGATTTCCGAATGAAAATAGGACATAAGGATATGGATGTCTCTATGGCCATGGCTGCCTCTCTCTTGACCCAGATTCATGTGCCTTCAGGACTCTGATATCAACAGATATCCCCTGTTTTCGACCGTATCAAAGGTACGCATCGCCGCGACAAGATCGTCGGCCTGTACCCATACCCAAGGCGCGGAATTGGGGTTGACATCCATGACCAGAAAGGAATCACTGTCCTCGTCATAGGCTCCAAGGGGAGAGATATGCCCCCCGCCCTTCTGTCCCAGGACCTTGCGCGAATAGTTGATCAGGATGAAATCATCCCTGGTCTCGAGGTTGCGAATCAGCTCCTGCCTGATCATTCCTGCATCGGCATCATCATCCACCACCCGTGTGACGACATTGAGCCCATGCGCACCCATCACTTGGGCAAGTTGTCTCAATTGCAGGCCGATATCCCGTCTCAGCTCACCGTTGATAGCGATCGGCTTGCCAAGAACTTCGACCCTCGACTTGGTTTGGCTGTTGAGCACATTGTTCGGCGTGTATTTTCCAAAAAACGGATTTCCACCCTCCGGAAACCAGGCAAGCTCTTCCTTCAGTATGGACCGGGTATCTTGAGGCAAACCCGATTTGCGACCCAGTCTCAGCGCGTTCAGGACAATCGAAGACGATGCCAGACCGCAAAAAACCCGGTTATCCTGACTAACAAAATGATTGCTGAGCGGGAAGAAATCGACTTTATAACGGGAACGGGCCAGTCGTTCTTCGCTTTGCAGGGTGTCCCAACCAACGAGGACCGAAGATGGCGCCTCCCCGCTTTCTGCATGGGAACCGGCAACAGGTGACGATACCGCAAGCAGAAGCAACAACAGTTTCATATACCGACGGGTCATGATCAGGACCCTCTCCGCGAACCGGATGTCGCAATCAGGGCTTTTTTCTGTTCAGGTTGTGCTCTCTTCACTTTTTCGCGAAGTTTTTGCTGATTGGGGCATTCTGTCGAAGCAGGATTGCGTTATCAGGCATTTCGTACGCGAATTACAGGGATGGAAGCTTGAACCCGGGGGGCAGCATTCCACTCGCTACATCGCTCAATTGACTCTTTGTCTCGCTCTCCACTCTTTTGATTGCATCATTGAATGCCGCTACAACCAAGTCCTCAATAATCTCTTTGTCATCCGACAATAATTTATCCGATATTCTGACCTCTTGAACAACATGATTACAGGTCATGACGACTTCCACAAGTCCTGCACCAGAGCGACCTGTTACTTCTACTTCGTCGAGCAATCGCTTGGCTTCATCCATTTTCTTCTGCAATTCCGCTGCCTGCTTGAACATATCACCAAAACCACCTTTCATCATTGATTAACCTGCTTTGCTACTGTTGGACTCACATGAATCATTATGAATTAACTACCGGCCTGTTAATGACAATCGATCCTTTTTGAACTCGACCATCAAAAGTTGCAACCAGTTCCCGGACCACCGGATCTTGCAGGAAATCCTCCCTCGCTCGTATCTCCTGCTCCCTTGTCTCACGCTGGTCCCGCTCTGCGATCGATTCCTTGTCATTATCACTGTTATCGTCTTCCGCCTGAAATTTTACCTTGAACCGTATCGGAAAATTAAACTTTGACTTGCAGGTTTCCTCTACCTGCTTCAGCCTGTCCTCTGAAAAATAGGCAGCTCCGTTTCGAATCTGGATTTCCAGGGTATTTCCGTCAACCGACCGAGGAATCATGCGTCTCAGCATTTCCCTGGGAACGCCATTTAGTTCCAAATCTTTGATCAATGCTCCCCATCTGGATTGGTCAAGCAGTTCCTTGACCTCAAGTTCAGTCCATTTTGGCTGATTGGTATTGAATGGACTGGTCAGCCCTTCTGTCCCCTCTTCCTCTGAACCCTGTATCGATTCTTTGGGATCTGGAGACGATTTTTTCTTGGTACTGACATGCTCTGATGCCTGTAATGGACTGGGTTTCGCGCTAACTGATTCAGCAGTTGCTTGTGGCTTCAACGCTGGTGATTCAGGACTATTTCCTCTTCCTTGTCCACCCTGAGAACCTCCTCTTTGCCCTGAAGACACTTTGGGTTCGGGCAAAAAGGCCAGCATCCTGAGCACAATCATCTCAAAGCCACTGTGTGAATCAGGCGCAAAATCAATATCCCGCTTACCTGCCACGCCAATTTGATAGAGCAATTGCAAGGTCTCTGGATCCGAGTTTTGTGCCAGCGGGGCTATTAGTTCAATATCAATATCCTTCCAACGACTTGCATCCGGCACCACCTGATAAAGTGCAGTATTGTGAATCAGCAAAAGCAGGTCATCAAGAGCCGAAGAATAATCAACAGCACGCTCAGAGAGTCGAGATATGGCATTCAGGGAGTCATCAGCTTCATTTTTGAGGATACTCGACAATAGGTCGGAAATAATGCTGTCATCAATCATACCCAGCATCTTACGGACTGCATCTCTAGTTAATGCACCATTGGTATAGGCTATCGCCTGATCAAGCAAGCTCAATGCATCCCGAACACTACCATCACCACAGCGAGCAACTAGCTTAACTGCTGCGGAATCAAATTCGATTCCCTCGAGTTTCAGGATTTTTTCCAGCTGTTCTGTCAACCGGTTAGTGCTCATGGATTTCAGGTTGAATTGAATACACCTGGAAAGAATGGTCGCCGGCAGTTTTTGGGGATCGGTGGTTGCAAGCAGGAACTTGACATGCTCTGGCGGTTCTTCAAGAGTCTTCAACAACGCATTGAAGCTGTGGGTCGAAAGCATATGTACTTCGTCAATCAGGTAGATCTTGAAGCGGCCCATACTCGGTGAGTACTGGACATTGTCAAGCAGCTCACGAGTATCATCGACCTTTGTTCTGGATGCAGCATCGACCTCAATCAAGTCGATGAAGCTCCCATCATCGATGCCCGTGCATGCATTGCATTCGCCACATGGCTCGGGCACGATTCCCGTTTCACAGTTCAGTGCCTTGGAAAATATTCGGGCGAGCGTGGTCTTTCCAACCCCTCGAGTACCCGTGAACAAGAAACCATGATGGATTCTCTGGCTTGCCAATGCATGAGTCAAGGCCGAAACGACATGCTCCTGACCAATCACTTCAGAGAACTTTCTGGGACGCCACTTTCTGGCAAGAGCTTGATAACTCATTGATGGATCACTTGGTTTATGCCCGGAGAATACACAAGTTCGAGAGAGTATGATGAGGAAATAATGGGTTCGAGTTGAATGTTCCCGACTGCCTACCCGAATTGGGTCTCTTGCCGTTCCCCGTACGGAACCACTATCTGGGACTCGATTTGTGTGGTTCTACTGATTTTTTTACTCTGTACATGAATATTCCCATATGCTCCCTTAATCAGGAAGCACGAAATCGCAGTTCTCCACCCATCTATTCAAGTGGTGGCGGATCAAATGCGCCTGATTCTGACACCCATGATTACTGTTACGGCTGCTTCCTTCCGGACCTGACCGGGTTCACAGCTCACGCCATCAGAGAGGCCCACTCTCACCGCCATAAACATCAGGATTGATGAGCCTACAATTTTATGCAATTCGATCAGTTTATGGAATAGTCCGATTACTACAAGACGCCGGAATTTTCTGATGGCCATGCTACTCCAGAAACAACCCGCTATCTGCCCATGCAGTCAATCGATATCGGGAAACTAACAATCGAGAGTGTGGTCCCGCTCCCAGTCGGTAAGTATGCGAGTAAAATCTTCCCAGTCAGCCTGCTTCAACTTGCAATAGGCATCAATGATTTCATCGCCAATTTGGGCTCGAAGCTCTCTGCTTTTCTCGGTCAGGCGGATTGCATCAAGCAAGTTGAGCGGGAGTTTCTTGAGCCCTCTCGCCTTGTGCGCTTCCTCATACATGTTGATGTCGAGACGGTTGCCCGGATTACGTGCATTGGCTATGCCATCCATACCCGCTGCCAATATTCCGGCCTGAAGCAGATAGGGGTTTGTTGCCCCATCCATCAAGCGCAGTTCAAACCTGCCAGCATCGGGTATACGAATCATGTGGGTACGGTTGTTGCCGCCGTAACTGACCGCATTGGGGGACCATGTCGCCCCAGAAAGTGTGGCCGGCGCATTAATCCGTTTATAACTGTTAACCGTTGGATTGAATATCGAGCATAATGCCTGAATATTGTGGATGATTCCGCCGAGGAATGAATAGGCGAGAGTAGAGAGGCCCATTTCGTCTTTCCTATCCAGAAACAGGTTCTTCTTGCCACTGGCATTCCAAAGGGATACATGGGCATGGCACCCATTGCCAGTCAAATTAATGAATGGTTTGGGCATGAAAGTTGCCCTCAAGCCATGATTCTCGGCAATCTGTTTGACCATGTATTTGAAAAACACGTGACGATCGGCCGTTTTCAGGCAGTCGTCATACTCCCAGTTCATCTCAAACTGCCCGTTTGCATCCTCATGATCATTCTGATACGGACCCCAACCCAGTTCAATCATGCTGTCACAGATTTCACTGATTACATCATAGCGACGCATCAATGCTGCCTGGTCATAGCAAGGCTTTGACTGGATGTCGCGGGAATCAGCAATGGCCGTACCGTCTGGATTGACCAGAAAATACTCACACTCAACCCCTGTTTTCAGCTGGTACCCCTGTCTGGCAGCTTTGGCAATCTGGTTCTTGAGTGCCACACGAGGCGATGCCTGAATTTCTTTGCCGTCGATATAGAGGTCGCTGGCCAGCCAACCCACTTCAGGCTTCCATGGGAGCTGAATGAGGCTGTCCGGATCCGGGATTGCAAACATATCACCATCTGCAGGGCTCATATCAAGCCATGCAGCGAATCCGGCAAATCCGGCACCCTCATTCTGCATATCGGCAATGGCTCTTGCCGGAACCAGTTTTGATCGGAGTACACCGAACAAATCCACAAAACTGATCAGGAAATACTTGATGCCTTCTTGTTTGGCGACTTTCGCAAGATCGATGCTCATTGTTTTACCCATATTGTCGTAGTACTCGAACTATACAGCATTTGATTATCCGAGCCTGTCTTATCGGTTGTGTTCAAACCCCGGAATCCAGTCCGTCCCGGCTAATGGTACTCTGGCCATTGCCGATGATTCAACGGTCAGGGCTACCAGATCCTCACGCTCGAGATTTCGTACATTGGTTTTGCCAGCGGCACGTGCCAGTGTCTGCAATTCAAGCGTCATGACCCGGAGGTAATTCGCGACTCTTCGTCCAGCAATATCAGGATCGAGCCGCTTTCCCAGATCCGGGTTCTGGGTTGAAATACCCGTTGGATCCTGTCCATCCTGATAGTCATCGTAAAACCCGGCACTGGTACCGAGTTCATTATACTTCTCCTCGTACTCGGGAGAATTGTCCCCCATCGCGATTAACGCTGCCGTACCAATCGACACCGCATCAGCACCGAGTGCAAGTGCCTTGGCAACATCTGCACCCGAACGAATACCGCCAGAGACAATAAGCTGGACATTGCGATGCATGCCAAGATCCTTGAGTGCATCAACAGCAATTCGGACTGCCGGCAATGTGGGGATACCAACATGCTCGATAAACACATCCTGTGTGGCGGCTGTGCCACCCTGCATGCCGTCAACCACCACAACATCTGCACCGGCCTTAACCGCTAGTTGCACATCAAAAAATGTCCGGGTGGCACCGACCTTGATATAAACCGGTACTTTCCAGTCGGTAATTTCCCGAAGTTCCTGAATCTTGATCTCGAGATCGTCTGGACCAGTCCAGTCCGGATGCCTGCATGCACTTCGTTGATCAATACCCTTCGGCAAATCCCGCATTTCAGCGACCCGGGCACTGATTTTTTGTCCGAGCAACATTCCTCCACCACCGGGCTTGGCACCCTGCCCGACCACCACCTCAATGGCGTCGGCTTTTCGCAAGTCGTCGGGGTTCATGCCATAACGGGAAGGCAGGTATTGATAAACCAGAAGCCTCGAATGCTCTCGCTCTTCGGGGGTCATTCCTCCATCACCCGTTGTGGTACTGGTCCCGACTTCCGTCGCTCCACGCGCCAATCCCTCCTTGGCCTGTGCCGACAAGGCTCCGAAGCTCATGCCTGCAATGGTGACCGGGGTTTCAATGACCAAGGGGTTTTCAGCGAAACGGGTTCCCAGCGTGACTCGGGTGTCGCACTTTTCCCGATAACCTTCAAGGGGATAGCGCGACATGCTTGCTCCGAGCAGGAGCAGATCATCAAATGTCGGCAACTTCCTTTTGGCACCGAATCCACGAATATCGTAAATTCCTTCTCTGGCTGCCCTTTGAATTTCCCGAATTACCGGTCGTGAAAACGAGGCAGACTCCAGAAGCCAGCTTTGATCAATCTTATTCGTCATGGTTCATCCTATCAATACAGGCTGGGCTTATCGCAATGAAAAATATAAAGGCGACG
>VXPI01000009.1 GCA_009839585.1 Gammaproteobacteria bacterium | reverse complement strand
GTCCGCCCGTTCATTGCCCTCATTTCCATCATGACCCTTGACCCAGCACCAGCGAATGCAGTGCTGCAGGATCAAGCAATCCAGCAACTCCCACAAATCCCGGTTCTTCACTGGCTGGCGCTGCCTGGTCCGCCAGTTGTTTTTTTTCCAGGCCGGCAGCCATTTCTCGATCCCGTCCTTGAGATATCGGGAGTCCGTATAAAGGTCCACATCACTTTTCTTCTTGAGGGACTTGAGGGCTTCGATGCTCGCCATCATCTCCATTCGGTTATTGGTGGTATATCGATCACCACCAGTCAGTTCCTTCCTGTGCTTTCCCGAGACCAGTAACGCCCCCCAACCGCCCGGACCCGGATTTCCCTGGCAGGACCCATCTGTATAAATGACCACTTTTGGCAATCCGTTTTCGTCCTTACTCATTACTAGCTGCTTCCATATTCATGGTCCGCGCCACTTTCTGTGGAGCCGGTCGAACCACCGGCGGAAGGAATTTTGTCCAGGCTATCGACAATTGGCGGCGTTGGGTCAGCATGATTTCCCGTTTTTTGCCGACAATCACGTATACACCGCCCAACCCCGGCCACCAGCGATCGCCTGCGTTTTCCAGAAACTTCATTTTTTTCTGATATCGTTCAGAGTTAATCGGCGGGCGATAGATGAGCATACGGGCACCGACTAGATCGTATCCCAACAACAACAGCCAGTCCTGGACCCGTCCTACGGAATAAAATTTGCCATTCCAGGGCATCCTGCCGGTTTTTCCCATCAGAACATGTACACAGCCAAATAGGCTAAAAATGTTAAAGCCAATGATCGCCAGACACCCTTCAGGCTCCAGGATTTCATTGACCTCCCTCAACACATCGTGGGGATTTTCGCAATAATCCATGGTATGCGGCAAAACAATCAAGTTCTGTGACCGTTCAGAAAACGGAAGCGCAAACGGGCTGGCAATCATGTAATGGCTTTTTTTACCCTGCTTCCTGTTTGGCCCACCATGCATTGCACCGGATTGACTACCATCATCCACAATGTATCGCTCACGCGTTTCAATACCATCCAGATAGGAAACTTCCGGAAGTCCAATCTGAAGAGACCTTGCATAAAACCCTGATGGCACCAGTTCGGCGAAGGCAACTGTCTCCGCCCGAATGACTGAATTGCCAACCGGTGAATTTAGCCATCTATCCACGCAGCATTTCCGATTTGTACCGTTTGACCATTAACCTTGCAAGTTTGCCATTATAATCCAAGCCTTCTTTGAACACTTGCCCAAATCGAATTCCGGATGACATCCCCTCCCGTTCAACTTGCATCAGAATTGATTCGTATCGAATCGGTAACACCCAATGACAATGGCTGCCAGCAGCTGCTTGAGCAGTGTCTCACTCCTCTGGGGTTCCAGTGTGAATACATGAATTTTGAAGACGTGTCGAATCTGTGGGCTCGACATGGAACCAAGGGCCCTCTTCTGGTATTCGCAGGACACACTGATGTCGTGCCAACAGGGCCGCTGGAAAAATGGACCCACCCGCCGTTTGCCGGACTCATTGAGGATGGCATGTTGCATGGTCGGGGTGCTGCGGACATGAAAGGCGGGGTCGCATGTTTTACAATTGCCTGCGGGAACTTCCTGCGTAAGCACCCCAATTACGGGGGATCAATTGCATTTCTGATTACCAGTGATGAGGAAGGCATAGCGAAATGGGGGACCCGGGCCGTAGTTGACGAATTGATCGCAAGAAATGTCGGAATTGACTATTGTGTAGTGGGAGAGCCGACCAGCGAAAGCAATTGCGGCGACACCATCAAGATCGGGCGCCGTGGGTCACTGAATCTGGCTCTGACTGTGAAGGGTCAACAAGGCCATATCGCGTACCCGCATCTCGCCAAAAATCCGATTCATGCGCTAGCACCGGTGCTGCACGACCTGGTGCAGGCAAAATGGGACTCGGGAAACCAGAATTTCCCACCGACAAGCCTGCAGATCTCGAATCTGATGAGCGGGACCGGTGCTGCCAATGTGATTCCGGCAGATGCCCGGGTGCTGTTCAATTTCAGATATTCCCCTGAAACCGATGAACAGGAGATCAAGCAAAGGATTGACGATATCCTGGGCAGACATGACCTTGAATACACCCTTGAATATCCAAGCAGCGCAGAACCCTACTACACCCGGGATCGTGACTTCATCGAGAAAGCTTCTCAAGCTGTATCCGATATTACCGGGAAAACCCCGGATATTACAACCAGCGGCGGAACGTCAGATGGCAGGTTCATAGCCAGGGTTTGCAATCATGTGGTCGAACTCGGCCCCATCAACGCAACCATTCACCAGATTGATGAATGCGTCAGCACGCAAGATCTGGATACGCTAACCAGAATCTACACGAGACTGCTTGAACGGGTGTTTGTTGAGGGGTAGTAACCCATGGCCGCACTGATTATGACGCAATTTGTGCCTGTATAATCCAGTCCTGGAAATATACCGAGTGCAATCCATTTTTATTTTTATCTTTCGACCATGGACAACAATCTACCGGAACCGAACGAAAAGGCTGCATGGAAACAAAATGCCGCCGAATCGGGACTACGCCTTTTCTTCATTATTCTTTTTGGGTTCATTTTCTACATCGCAATAATCCTGACCCTTGTGCTCGTAGTGTTTCAGCTAGGTCATAAATTTATCACCGGAAACCCGAATCTGAAGCTGCAGAATTTTGCCAAGGACCTGACTACGTTCATGCACAGGGTTCTGGATTATCTGACCTTCAATTCCGAACAGAAACCCTTCCCATTCGATGAATGGCCCTCGGGCAATAAATGACCGTCACTCGCCAGTCTCCCGATCCAGCTTATCTGGCCCAGATTGAAACCGCTGACCCTCCACTATCCAGTGAGCGATAACCCCAAGCCTGTCAATTTCATCCGGCAGATTATTGATGATGACATCAAGGCTGGCCGCCATCGGGAAATTGTCACGCGTTTTCCGCCTGAGCCCAATGGCTACCTGCATATTGGCCATTGCAAGGCCATTTGGCTAAATTTCGGCATCAAGGACGATTATGGGGGACGGTGTACGCTTCGGTTTGACGATACCAACCCGCTCAGGGAGAGCCAGAAATACGCCTCCAGGATTGAGGAAGACATTCGCTGGCTGGGATACGAGTGGAGTTCTCTTGCACATGCCTCCGACTATTTCGATCAATTCTATGAGTATGCTGTCCACCTGATCAAGAATGCGCTGGCTTATGTTGACAGTCAGTCAGGGGATGAAATAAGGCAGCAGCGTGGCACTTTGACCGAGCCGGGCATGAACAGCCCTTATCGCGACCGGAGCATTGAAGAGAATCTGTCTTTATTTCAAGCAATGCGCGACGGCGAATTTGAAGACGGAGAACACGTGTTACGTGCCAGGATCGACATGCATGCTTCAAACATCAATTTGCGGGACCCGGTCTTGTACCGGATTCGTCACCATAACCATCAAAGAACGGCGGATAAATGGTGCATCTATCCCATGTACGACTTTGCCCACGGACAGGGCGATGCGATCGAGGGTGTCACACATTCCCTGTGCACGCTTGAGTTTGAAGATCACCGTGCTTTATATGACTGGTTTATTGAACATCTTCCGGTTCCGTCGAGACCCCGCCAGATCGAGTTCTCACGCCTGAACCTAAACTATACGGTGATGAGCAAGAGATTGTTGACCCAACTGGTTGAGCTTGGCCATGTCGCAGGCTGGGACGATCCGAGAATGCCCACGATATCGGGGCTGAGACGCCGTGGATATACGCCCGGGTCGCTGAAGAACTTCATTGCATCGGTGGGGATTACCCGAAAACCGAACGTGATCGAGATGGGTTTGCTGGAGAAGTGTATTCGGGATGATCTGGATCCATTAGTGCCGCGTGCCATGGCGGTATTAAGACCACTCAAGGTGGTAATCGAAAATTATCCGGAATCGGCAACTGAATTGATTGAGGTTCCCAACCACCCGCAAAATCCGGAGATTGGGCGGCGCCAGCTGACATTCTCCAGAGAAATCTTCATTGAGCGAAGCGATTATGAGGATAATCCCCCAAAAGGCTACTTTCGCTTGGCCCCCGGCCGTGAAGTCCGATTACGACATGCTTATGTGATTCGCTGTAAAGAAGTGGTCCACAATACGCACGGTGAACCGATCGAAATTCGTTGCGACTATGATCCTGATACCGCAGGCGGGCAGACACCAGATGGCAGAAAAGTCAAAGGCATCATCCACTGGGTCAGTGTCAACCATGCGATCAACGCCGAAGTGCGATTGTATGATCGATTGTTTTCGGTTGCCGATCCGCTTGGTGACCGCAAGCAAGATTATCTTGACAGCTTGAACCCTGACTCGCTGCAATGCCTCCGGGATTGCAAGCTCGAAATGAGTCTTGGCCATGCAGATCCCCAGGCCCGCTATCAATTTGAGCGGGTTGGCTATTTCTTTCAGGACGCAACCAGTCAACAGGATGCGCTGGTATTTAATCGAATTGTCTCATTGCGTGATACATGGACAAGAAAGTCTTAATATTCCTCGAACTGATTACAGAAACATGATCGAATTTTTTGCACAGTATGGGTTGTTTCTGGCGAAAACCCTGACCATTGTCGCGGGAATTGTGGTAGTCGCAGGCATCCTGTTTGCAATGGCTATGAAACAGAAGTCTGCTGATGAACCCAAGCTTGGGATTACACATCTAAACAAGCAGTACAGGGACATGTCCCGGGCCCTGAAAGTCATCACCCTTTCTGAAGCGGCACAGAAAGCCGAACTAAAGGCAGAAAGAAAACGCATCAAGGCCGAGGCGAAAGAGGACAAGAAAGTCTCCGCTTCGGAAAAAGACAGCAAGAAGAGAATCTTTGTCCTGGATTTTGAGGGCGATCTGCAGGCCAGTAGTGTGGGCAGACTGCGTGAAGAAATCAGTGCAGTCTTGTTGACCGCGGTCGAGGGTGATGAGGTGCTGCTTCGTCTGGAAAGTGCTGGCGGCACTGTGCATGGCTACGGGCTGGCAGCTTCACAACTGCAACGGCTTCGGGATCGAAACATTCCCTTGACGGTTGCGGTGGATAAAGTCGCAGCGAGTGGTGGGTACATGATGGCATGTGTAGGCAATACCGTCATCGCAGCTCCTTTCTCAATCATCGGTTCAATCGGGGTTCTGGCCCAGATTCCAAACTTCAACGAGCTTTTGAAGAAGCATGGAGTCGAGTTTGAACAGGTTTTTTCCGGTGAATACAAGCGAACCCTGACCATGTTTGGCGAGAACAGTGAAAAAGGACGCAAGAAAGTGCAGCAGGACCTGCAGGAGACGCATCAGATATTCAAGGAATTCGTGCAGATTCTGAGACCCAATCTGGATATCGACAAGGTCTCAACCGGAGAGCACTGGCTGGGTTCCAGAGCGTTGGAACTGGGTCTGGTTGACAAATTACAGACCAGTGATGACTTTCTGATTTCCTCGCTGGATGATGCCGAGCTTGTGGGCCTGAGCTATTTCAGGAAAAAAACGCTCATCGAAAAATTCAGTGACATGATGAATATCCGTACATGGCGTAGTCATCAAGCGCTTGAGCAAACCCGACCGTCAATGCTGATCTGAATACGATGATTTACACTCTTGAAGACCGACCACCTCCTGAAATAGCCGAGTCCAGCTATATTGCCGACTCGGCTGATATTGTCGGATGGGTATCCATTGGAGAAGAGGCCAGTATCTGGTTCAATACGGTTCTGAGAGGGGACAATGAACTCATTCGAATTGGAAATCGCTCGAATGTTCAGGACTGTAGCGTTATGCATACTGACCCGGGGTTTCCGATTGAGATAGAAGATGACGTCACTGTAGGGCACAGTACGATGCTTCACGGTTGCAAAGTGGGTCGAGGAAGTTTAATTGGCATTGGATCCGTGATTTTGAACAATGCCGTGATCGGCCAGGATTGTCTGGTCGGGGCACGATCCCTGATTACCGAGAACAGGAGTTTTCCAGATAGAACATTGATTCTAGGCTCTCCGGCCAAAGCTGTGCGAGAACTGCAGGACGAGGAGATTCTTGGACTCAGGCGCGCCGCGCAATCATACGTCAGCAAGATACCAAGGTACCGGAACTTGACAACCCGGAGTTGAGACATCAACGTTCTGCCTTGCAGTTTTTTCCGTGCAAGGCACTGTGCTCAACGATGCACGGTCATCGGGAGCGAGACTGATTTCCAGACAAGGTGATCTAGCCGCTACCTTCAACCTTCCTCAAGCCCAGTTCCAGGTCAGCCAAAATATCTTCAATATATTCAAGGCCAACTGACAATCGGATCAGTGAATCGGTGATTCTGGCCCGATCACGCGCTTCCTGTGTTATGCGTGAATGGGTTGTCGTTGCAGGATGGGTAATAGTGGTCTTCACATCCCCGAGATTTCCGGTGATTGAGAGCATCTCGGTAGCATCAATCATTGACCAGGCATCGTACTTTCCACCCTGAACCTCAAAAGAGACAATTCCACCGAAACCCGAAAACAGCTGTTTTGCGAGATCATGCTGAGGATGCGATTGCAGGCCGGGGTAATGAACCCGCTTTACCTGAGGATGATTCTGCAGCCACCGGGCTACGGCCAATGCATTACTGCAATGATGCTTCATCCTCAATGGGAGTGTCTCAAGGCCCTTCACAAAGGTCCATGCATTGAATGGGCTCATGGATGGCCCGGTTGTGCGTAGCATGGCGAAAAGTTTTTCATGGATAGATGCATCGTCGGTAACAATTGCGCCGCCGATGCATCGACCCTGGCCATCCAGATATTTGGTAGCTGTGTGAACCACAATATCAGCACCGATTTCTATAGGACGTTGCAGGATTGGCGTCATGAATGCATTATCAACGACCAGTAATGCATCGATTTCATGAGCGATTCTGGAAATTTGCTCGATATCGGCAATTTCACACAGCGGATTGCTCGGAGTCTCGAGAAAAAACAGTTTCGTATTTGGCCTGATGGCCAACTTCCACTGTTTTGGGTCTGTCAAGCTGACAAAAGAGGTCTGAACCCCGAATTTTTCAAAGACGGTGGTCAACAACGAGACCGTTGAGCCGAAAAGTGCAGACGAGGCAACAATATGGTCGCCTGATTTAAGCAATGCCAGCAGAGTTCCAGTAATTGCCGCCATACCGGATGATGTTGCAACGCAGTGGGAAGCGTTTTCGAGTTCTGCCAAGCGGCTTTCGAAACCTGCTACTGTTGGATTCGTAAATCGTGAGTAGACATTTCCTGACGCCTGACCGCTGAACAGCTTGCCCGCCTGTTCGGCATCATCAAATACAAAACTTGAGGTAGTGAAGATTGCCTCATTGTGTTCCCTCTCCATAGTGCATGTCTCTTATAACCATCTCCGAGCCCACGAGACGAAGATGA
>VXPI01000381.1 GCA_009839585.1 Gammaproteobacteria bacterium | reverse complement strand
CTCCTCGGTAGTCCCTGAATCCGTATTTCCTGGTATAGGTGTAATCGGCATGTCCTGGGCGAAACCGATCCTTGATCTTTGCATAGTCTCTCGAACGGGCATCTTCATTACGAATCAACAATCCGATCGGGGTTCCTGTGGTCCTGCCTTCAAAAACCCCTGACAGAATTTCCACCTTGTCGCTTTCGCGACGCTGAGTGGTAAATCTGGACTGGCCCGGCTTGCGTCGGTCCAGATCAACCTGAAGCATGTCCTCGCTCAATTCAAGTCCGGGCGGACACCCATCGACGACCCCACCCAAAGCCGGGCCATGGCTTTCGCCAAAGGTCGTAACCGAGAATAGTTTGCCGAATGTGTTGCCTGACAAGGTTCTCTTTACCTGAATCCAGTATCCCTGATTGTAACGGTTAGACTGAACCGATTGGGCGGTTTATCTCCTTCTGCAACCGACATATGCGGTTATCGGACCCATTCCCAGTTTGAGGCTCCGAATTTACACTGTGGGCAAGCAAAATACAGTCATCCATGTGATCTGTCTGGTTATGTGCGGATATTCACCGTTTCCCCATGCCTGATCAAGACAATACAACTGATGGGTGATCAAGCTCGTCTTCGTCCACAATCTCAGTCTCGCTAGACGCCTCGGCAAGCCACTTTTTGACCGCTGCACATTCACACACAGTAAAGCAATATTCCTGACTCACCCGATCAAGTTTTATATCCATGCTTCGAAATCGCATTACGACCGGTGCATACATCGAATCGGCGATTCCAAACCGACCAAATAACCAGGGACCACCCCCTCCATATTGTTCACGACACAAGTTCCAGATCTGCTGGATGCGTTTTACATCTTCAATTGCCGTATTGCTGAGCTGATAGTCCGGGAAATACTTGCGGCAGTTCATCGGCAGTTCCCTCCTCAATGCCTGGAAACTCGAGTGCATTTCTGCTGACACCGATTGTGCAACTGCCCTCGCATGTGCCTCTTGTGGCCAACCCCGGGTATCCGGATATGTCTCCGAAAGATATTGGAGAATCGCCATGCTGTCCCAAATCTCAAGTGAACCATCAATCAGAACCGGCACCTTGCCATGTGCAAAGCGTTTCTTGATGACAGGCAGGTTGTTGAGAGAGAGCTTCTCAATCTCGATCTCAAGACCATGATAGGCAGCAAATAGCCAGGGCCGCATCGACCAGGTGGAATAGTTTTGATTGCCAATGACAAGCTTCATCATCATTGAATTCAAGCAGGAATAATGTCCTTGAATACCTTGTAAAGCAGCTCTGCCGAACGCTTTTGATCAATCGGTTTACTGATCAGGTCATGACGAATTTCAAGCAGTGCCACCCGCATATTATGCTTGTGCCCATGTTCAACATGTGCGTAGCCCTGAGGTGAATGACCGGTATAAGGCTTGTTGTCTCCAATCACCAGTCCATCCAGACTATTCAGGCCTTCAAGGAGCTGTTTCCTGACATTTCCCGGATACTCATCCCACATCACCCCATAATGCCATGGACGTTGCTGCCCACCGTATATCGGCGAGAAACTGTGTAAAGCCAGAAGCAGGGGGGCATCATGGCGCTCCATAATATCTCTGGCCATTTCGTCGTATTTTCTGTGATAGGGATCAAAAAAAGTATCAATACGCTCTTGACGAGAGGCCGCATCAAGGTTCATATTTCCGGGAACCGGAATACCGTCAGATACATCGAGAATCAACGAAGGATCGTGTGGGTAGCGATTCAGGTCAATAACCAGGCGCGAATAACCTGCCATAATCAAGGGAGCATCGAACATCTCCGATAACAGCATTGATACCTGCTTGGCACCAACATCAAGAGCAATATGACTTTCAAGATGTTCCGGTTCCAGCCCCAGATTCGAAAGACTCTCCGGAATACGGTTATCAGCATGATCACAACCGATCAATAGCGGGGCTTTGCCATTCTCGTTATGGATGTCGTAGACAGGGGGTTGTAAAGGTTTGATCATAGGTTCCATTTATCGATTCGACCAGACCATCAAGGATCAAGACTCGTCATGCGAAACAATATTATAGACCTTGGGCTTTTTCTTTTTCTTGCCGTGATCTGGAGTTCATCCTTTCTACTCATCAAAATCAGCGTTGAAACCATACCGCCCTATACCCTGACCGCAGGAAGACTCTGTATTGCGGCAATCTTGTTCTGGGTATATCTCGCTGCAACCCGCGAAAAACTCCCCTTGAATTCCGAGTCCTTGATTGTTTATCTGGTTGTAGCCCTGCTTGGACACTGCTTTCCCTATACACTGATTAGCTGGGGGGAAACCCGCATCAGCAGCTCGCTGGCGGCAATCCTGATGGGCATCATGCCAGTGGTCGTGGTGTTTCTCGCACATTGGCTGATTCCTGATGAACCGCTCAATCGTACCAAGGCAATGGGCGTAGCCATCAGCTTTCTCGGGCTCTTGCTGCTGGTTGGTTTTGCTACGTTTTCTCACCTGCAACAAGACATCCTCGGGCAACTCGGTGTATTGGGCGGTGCGATCTGCTATGCCCTATGCACGATATACATCCGCCATCATAATCCCACTGGAATCCGTGCACTTGCGACCGGAACCATGACAGTCGGTGGCGGCATCAGCCTGATCCTTGCCTTTGTTTTTGAAAACCCCCTGCACATTCAGCCGACAATCAGTTCCATAGCGGCAACCCTTGCTTTGGGCCTGTTGCCAACTGCGCTTGCAACCCTCATGTACTTTCGGCTGATCAGGCGACTCGGAGCATCTACCTTCTCACAAATAAATTATCTGATACCGATTCTTGGAGGGTTGTGGGGAATATGGCTACTCGATGAACCTTCCAGCTGGAAACTGTTCGGATCACTGGCACTGGTATTGATCGGTATATATCTGGTTCAGAAGTCCAATCCGGAATTGAGGAAGCAGGACTAACCAGGAGATCCCCTCAGATTCAAAAGATATCACCTTATTTCCTGTTACTTGCAGTTTCTAGTGTTTCAGATTCACACAGTTAACTTCGACAGGGAACCTCAGCCTTATTATGACGATTTTCGGGCACTTCTTCTGTGGTAATAAACCAGCACAGGGAGGCCCCTTAAGCACTGTCACAGTTTTCATGTTCCCGGGAAGGCTGACTTTTCCCGGCAGAAAGCCGGCGATGCACGCAAGTGACAAACGAAGTCCCAAATGGGCGCAGATCGGGATGTTATAAACGAAACTGTCCCATGAACCGGGAGCATCACCCGTATACACTCGGGTTTGTGAAGGACGGGATTGATCACAACCCGATCACTCAGGCGTGAGGTTGTAGGCAAATTGCCTACTGCAATTACTGGTGGAAGCCCTGAGGTTGGATACTCAGCAGGGATTCTCGTTCATTTTCGCTGATTAAATGGATATTGGCCAGATGCTGTCTCAGAGCAACACGACTAACCTTCAACTTGTCGGCTAACCGACCCACAGATTCCTTTAAATCTTTTCGATCCTTTCGAGCCTGTAATTGAGCACGATGCGGTGGCATCAATAGCATCGCAGCAAAAGCGTTGGCCCGCTGTTCAATTGATTGTGATGCCCAAGGCGTACTACTATGGGCTAACGGCCGTGCATGGTCGCGGTCAAAGAGAATGTGACAAAGCTCATGCGCTAACGTAAACCGTTTTCCGCGAGGAGAGTTTCGGACATTCTTCGAATTGACCAGAACTGTCGGTCGCAAATTACCTCCGGCAAGCGCAACTCCGCGAGGACCTTGTTCACCAAGATTAACATCACGTACTTGAATACCCAGATTATGCAGAATACTCTCGATCCGTGTATTTGGCGCATCTGGCGCAGGGTCGACTTGATCCAAGACATCCAGTGCTAATGAATATCCGTTGTGCCAGGGCGATTCTCTTGACCAGGCGGGTTGATCGGAAACAAGACTCGACAACTGGCTTTCATCAACATCGTCGGTTTGTGCATTAAAGTATTCAGCCAGTAAAGTTACGGCAGCATCCGATGAGATATCAGGGGACAGGTCCCCGAACATCGCTACCTCCGGCGATAGATTTCCCCACCATGGTGTATTGGTTGATTGATTTGACTTCAATAATTCCAGCGGCTTGTTTAATTTCTCGGTGGCTTCCTGGAATTTTCTCGTCAATGGCCCTGGTTCAGGACTTGAATCAAGATACCAGGACAACATGGAAGTCATCGTGAACTCGCAAATTGTCTGCTCCCACTGAAGCCGAAGATTTTCAATCCATTCAGATGAGCTTTTTTGATGCTCTTGCAGAAACCAATTTACGGCAGAAAGAAGTGTTTCCGCTACAACATCCACAGAAGCTCTAGCGACCCCATTTTCCATGACAAACATTGCATCTTCAGCACTAGGTTGAATCCGGTCCCCCCATGAGAATTCCAGGTTATCGTCAATCCGTTGAATAAACAGGTCAGGCACAATGCCACCGTCCGATGCAGTTCTTAGTGAATGCCGTTGTGCCCAATGTTGCCATGGGGTAAACCGGTTAAAATCATCGCCTGCACTCTCAAGCATCGAGAGATATGCTCCTCGCGCAGAACGTGACCTGATATCGCTGTGGGGCAACCGTTTTTCATGAAGGAGTGGCATCCAATTATCAACTATCCAACGAAAAAATGGTGCCAAAAACCATTGCACTTCATTAATTTCTATCGGCCCGTTCTCTGTTTTCAACCGGAGTTCACATAGATTGATATCTGCAGCCCAAAGACGCCACTTCCCCCAGGAACCCTTACAGTCTTCAGGTTCTGCATCAAGAACTAGTCCAGGAGTATGCTGAACTTCCAATGCAAAGGTATCTTTTTCACCAAAGACCTTGAGTTGGCCTTCAACCACCGACATAACGTCCCCCGAATGCATCTCGGACCTTTTCACGACTTTTGTAATGGCGAATATCCCTGCGCCGAACTAGACCTTCTTTGAGCCAACGCTTTTTCAGATTGGGATCCATTTTATCCCATGCTTCCGGATACCCATGCCAGATCTCCCCATCTTTGGTTGTTCTTGTCTTGCGTGCCACGTACCCAACTCCTCCATGCGTTGCTTGCAATGTATTTCCGACTCGTTCAGCTGAATCGAGAATTTTCTGTGCATCAGAGTGACTCATAGGAGGGCACTTAACACCGGGATTTTGTGCAGTAATAGGTTCAGAGTGCCTACAACTTCGCTCATAAATCCGTTTCACACTAGTCATGTTGAGTTTATATGGATAGCAATTATTGGTGTAACAGGTTGTTCAGGGGAACTAAAAAAACTTCAAATCGAGTATGGGACGGTAGTTTTCAGCTACGACAGGAAAATGAACGGTTTAGCCACGAAAACAACGGGAAATGGCAGAAACACGAGTCTGGATTGATTGGTGATCATTGAATATCAAGACACGGAAACCTATTCGCTTCCAGCAAACGAATTGGAGTATTCGATCAGTTGATCGAATTTTTGATTGCCTTTACCGCTATCGAGAATACTGCGGGCAAGTTCAATGCCTTCTGCGAGAGTATCCGTTCTATCCCCCGCATAGATAGTTGCGCCCGCATTGAATGCAACAATATCGTAGGCAGATCCCTTCTTGCCATCGAAGACGTTTCGGATCTTTTCCAGCGAGTCCAGAGCATTCTCAACCACCAACTCATCAATCGACGAGCGTGCAAATCCGAATTGCTCTGGTTCAATCTGGTATTCCTTGAGTCTTCCGCCAGAATATTCAGCAACTCGGGTTGGCGCTGCTACCGAAATCTCATCCAGTCCGTCATCAGAACAAACTACCAGAGTATGTTTCGACCCGAGTTCAGCATAGGCCTCAGCTATGGGGCGGACAAGATGCTGGCTGAATACGCCTGCCAGCTGAAATCGGGCTCCTGCAGGGTTGGTCAATGGCCCCAACACATTGAATATGGTTCTAATTCCGATTTGCTTTCGGGGACCAATGCCATATCGCATGGCAGTGTGATGCGTTGGGGCGAACATAAAGCCGATCCCGCATTCATCAATGCACTGTCCAACCTGTCCGGCATTGATTCGTATATTGACCCCGGCAGATTCAAGCATGTCCGCACTGCCGGATTTACCAGTGGCTGCACGACTGCCGTGCTTGGCCATGGCAAGTCCAGAAACCGAGGCAACGATTGCACTTGCAGTAGAAACATTCAACAGTCTTGCACCATCCCCTCCCGTACCAACACAGTCCACGACTTTTTCCTGCTTCGTACTAACCTTTTCGGAAAGTTCGCGCATGATAGTGGCAGCACCGGTGATTTCTTCCATGGTCTCGCCCTTGATCATCATGGCCGTCAAGAACGCGCCGAATTGTGCATCAGTCGCCTCTCCCGACATCATGTTACGCATGACATCCTGCATCTCGATACGGCTTAGGTCTCTACCGGCCGCCACTTGCTTTATCGCTTCCTGTATCGCCATCATTTCGAAGTCAACTCTTCGAGGTCAACTCATAACTGATTTAATAGTTTTACCGGATCAACCGGGTTGCCACTTTTTCTGATCTCAAAATGCAGCATTGGCCTGTTGGTATCGGTTTGGCCCATGCTTGCGATCTGCTGACCGGAATTAATGGCCTGTCCTTCTCTGACCAAAATTTCCCTGTTGTGCGCATAGGCACTGATATACTCGGGTGAGTGCTTGATAATGATAAGTTTACCATAACCACGCAGGCCTTCCCCCGCATAGACAACCTGACCACTGGATGTAGCGCGGATTGGTGAACCTTCTGCCCCGGCGATCTGTATGCCCTTATTCCCGGCCTTGGGCGAGAACTTGCCCACCAGGCTGCCTTGCGCTGGCCAAGACCACTTTCCTGAAACCGGTGCAGTTGGGGTAACAATAGTTTCCCCTGCCGGTGCTGCAGCAACAACCTTGGTTTTGACTGGCTGTATTTGTCTGGGCAGGCTTGTCAATACGACCGGCTTGGTATTTGCCGTATTGTTCCGCTCTTGCGAATACAGGTGTATCTGATCGCCAATGTGGATGGTGTAAGGTGGGTTGATACCGTTCCACTGCGCTATCTGCTTGTAATCCAGTCCGAACGCCCACGAAATGCCATACAGCGTATCACCCTTCTGGACAGTATAAATTTTAGGCGTATATTGATATTTTGCCTGATCTGTAACCGGCACATCAATCAGATTCGAACTGGTGCATCCAGCCAATAACGACATCAGCAGTAATATTGAAACAAGCCACCTCATTCGAAAAATCTCAATACCAAAAAGCCACTCGCTGCAACCGCAAGCAACAGCCACCCTATCTTCTCGATGTGCTGATCGAGGGTCGGCTCAAGCTTCTCTCCTCCCCAGCGAACCAGTGCGGCTACCAGAAAAAACTGGGAGCCTCGTCCAACCAGTGAAATCAGGAAAAACGGAATAATCGCCATACCCAGGGTTCCTGATGCAATAGTAAAG
>VXPI01000314.1 GCA_009839585.1 Gammaproteobacteria bacterium | reverse complement strand
TCAGGCCGGATGCCACTGCCCGTAGCCGGACCTTGAAAAAACCTGGTTCGAAACAGTGTTGACACAGGCAGGATACGAGTAGTTACCAAAAAAGTTAAAAGTTAGAGAGAGGATAACCGATGGTTTTTCACTATCGGGATTGGGCAGTTATGTCGCAGTTACCATCAAGTCTTGTTCGGGAACCCCGAATTAGGGGGCGAAATAATTCCCGTCAATGGTTATGCTCGCTTGCCGGCGCGTAGGTTGAATGGTCAATCTGCAAGGTCACCGTCATAAGGAAAAGTTGTCAGTAATTCATATCCATCCTCTGTAACCAGAACCTGCTGCTCAAGTTTTACGCCGTCTGTTTCGCCTTTTGCACCCATATAGCTCTCTATGCAAAGCACCATGCCGCATTCGAGAGTATCGTCATAGGGTAGGGCGTTTCGATACAAGGGCGGGATATGCGGGTATTCATCACACATGCCGACACCGTGAACAAAACAGGGGTAGGCTCCTTCTCGAAATTCATCAGGCACTGCAAAAGCAGATTGTTGGAGATCCGAAAACCTGACTCCCGGCTTGATCAATTCCAGATTATGCTCGATCTCCTGCATGGCCATGCGATATAGATATTTCTGTCTCTGGGTTGGCCTGCCCGGCCCGCAGTAAAACGTTCTCGAAATGTCGGCAAAATAACCCATGGGGCCAATCATGTCGGTATCAAATGCCACCAAATCTCCAGCCTCCACCTTTCGCTTGGAAGCTTCCTGAAACCATGGATTTGTCCGAGGGCCGGAGGCCAGCATTCTGCCATCGTGCCAGTCCCCATTATTGGCAAGATTGGCATAATTAAGCAGTCCCCACAGTTGAAGTTCTGATATGCCCGGATGCAGGGACTCCTTGATCTTGCCAATCCCATGTTCTGCTACCGCAATGGCCCAGCGGATACAGTTGATTTCATCTTCCGACTTGATCAGTCGGGATCTCTCGGTAATCAAGACACCATCAATCACTTCAATATTGTGTTTGGCCAACGCCAGTGTGATACTGGGGTTAACATACTCAACTGCTACCTTGCGGTTTCCTGCACCAACCTCGGCAAGGAATTTGTCAATATCCCTTGCCAGCAATCCTGCAAAATGCTCGAGGTTATCACCACCGTAAAAGTAGGATATAGGATGACCAGTGCGTTGATTTCGTGCAGGAAGCCCTGGCTTGAATCCATTATGCAGGATAAAGTTGCCTTCTACAGGATAGAATAAATAGGTGCAGGGGATATGGGACATGAATGCCGCATAGTTGCGGTAATTAATTGCATAGCGAAGACTGATCGGGCTGACCATAACGCACAGGTCCACATCGTGACGTTGCAATTCCTGCCTTAGCCGAGTTGTGCGGTATGCATGAAGTCGTTCAAGATCAACACCCGGCCTTTTCCGAATTCGCTCAAGATCGCTCCAGTTTTCCTGCAATACCAATTCGTCAGGCGTTAACATTCTTGTGTCCAAAATCCATTCGTAAAGTATACTCATCAACCAGATAACTGAAGCAGGTTTACCAGGGTAAACTCACAACAAAAAATCGACGAGCGGCAGACTGTATCTTCGGTAAAAAACCTGACTTTGTCCTGTAGATTGAAAGATGGTTCTGACAAACTGCCCTGCATTATTCCTCCGAGTATTTTGCGATGAACAACTGCACTATATTCATTCACTCACAATTTTACGGGAGATTCTCCAATGACCCGCCTTATCGATAGATCGGGATATTATATCGATCACACCCTATTGAATTTTCTTAATTCCATTAATTCCGATAGATTACGGGTGATGGTAGGTCAATTGTCCATCCCAAGGCCGCATCCTACTCGAAAAGCGGAAATGGCAGCAGTGATCGCAGACCAGCTCTCAGGGGAATTTCTCCGGGATTTTTGGAACAAATTGGGGAAACTTGAACAGCTTGCCGTTCGTGAGGCTGCTTACGATCCGCTAGGGGAAGTAGACTGGGTTCGTTTCAGGGCAAAGTACGGTTCTATTCCCAAACGATCAAAGAAATATGGTGCACCACCGTCACATCTTGAGTTCTTTCTATATTCATGTGGTCATTCAACGGCAATATCACTCGTGCCCGATGACCTGAAGGCACGACTGCTGAAATTCGTTGAGCAGCCCCCCGAAGTTAAATTAGCGATAGAGCCAGAACTGCCCGAGTACGTCGAGCAACGGGAAAGTCGCTATGTCCCTCCAGGTCAAGAACCAAAATTCCTGCAAGTCCCGATTGTAGTGCGGGTTATGGATCAGGTCGCCCTGAAGGATCTGACAACCATGCTCAAACTGCTGGAAAATGGAAAAATTTCCGTCAGCGACAAGACTCGAAGACCATCATTGGCAACCATCAAAACCATATCGAATAATCTGGATGGAGGCGACTTTTTCGAACCGGACCAAGAGAAGTACTACATTGGGAAAGGGGTTGGTGCGATTCGGGCGTTCGCCTGGCCCATGTTGTTGCAGGCCGGCAAGCTTGTGCAACTTAATGGATCGAAACTGGCGGTAACCAAAGCCGGTCGGGATACCTTCAAGGCACCTTTGGAGGATACAATCCGGAACCTTTGGAACAAGTGGATCAACAGCACCATTATTGACGAGTTCAGCCGAATTGATGTTATCAGTGGTCAGACCCGTGGCAAAGGACGCAGAGCAATGACTGCTGCTTCAGGACGCCGGCCCGTGGTGTCTGAAGCCTTGGGGCAGTGCCCTGTAGATCAATGGGTTAGATTTGATGAGTTTTCACGATTTATGCAGGCGGATGGATACGGCTTTGAGATTACACGTAATCCATGGTTGCTTTATATCTCAGATGCAGAATACGGCAGCTTGGGATACAGCGGCCATGATGAGTGGCATATACTGCAAGGAAGGTATATTCGCTGTCTGTTGTTCGAGTACGCGGCCACCCTTGGCCTTATTGATGTCGCCTATGTCCATCCTGATAACGCCCGAGACGATTTTCATGGTTTTTGGGCTGCCGAAGAAATGAGATTTCTAAGCCGGTATGATGGGCTTGAGTATTTTCGGCTGAATCCTCTCGGTGCTTACTGTCTGGGTTTGGCAGATAAGTATGAATCAAAATTGTCTCTTGACACTACCCCGGTCCAGGTCTTTTCCGACCTGCGAATATGTGCAGAAAAGCCACTGTCTACACAAGAATCTCTTTTGCTTGAGACATGGGCCAATGTTGAGGCCGAGGGAGTGTGGCGACTTGACCGGACAAAATCGGTGATTGCGGTCGAAAATGGGCAGGGAATAGGGGACTTGCGGTTATTCCTGGAAGACAGGGACCAGCAACCCTTGCCCGAAAAGGTGGAAGGGTTCCTGCGGAGCGTTGAGCGGAATGGACAGGCACTGGGTGAACAGGGTCGTGCGTTGCTGGTTGAATGTGCTACTGAAGAAATTGCCGCAATGCTTTCTTCCGACAAGAAGATATCGAAACTGTGTCTTCTTGCGGGAAAAAAACACCTGGCCGTAAAGGAAAGCTCGGAGGCGAACTTTCGCAAGGCGATTCGTGATCTAGGCTTTGGCATGCCACGAAAATGAGGGTTTCGATATAACCGGGTTACAACAACCTTACGGTAACGAAAGAAGCAGCCATGAAAGGCATAGTCTGTCCAGTTCTTACTCCCTTTAATAATGACTTGAGCTTCAATGGTGATTTATACCTGCAACATGCCCGGGACATGCTGGATTCCGGTATTCATTTCATCTCGCCATTTGGTACTACAGGTGAAGCCCTCAGTATGTCTGTGGGGGAAAGAATGAGTGCGGTGGACTGTCTTGTTGACGGAGGAATAGAGCCATTGCGAATCATGCCTGGAGCGGGTCTCTGTAATCTTCCCGAAACGCTTCAACTGGTCCGGCATGCCGTAAACCGTGGTTGTCTTGCCGTCATGCTGCTTCCGCCTTTCTATTACAAGAACGCCACCGATGAAGGACAATTCACATATTTTGCAAGATTGATCGACTCCCTAAACAGCCCGCACCTCAGAATATGCCTATATCACATTCCACCTATGGCAGGAATGGGATTTTCGCCAGAACTCACCAAAAAACTGAGCGTTGCGTTTCCGGAAACTGTTGTAGCCTACAAGGACAGTTCCGGCCAGATTGAACACACGTTGAATATTCGCTCGGCGGCACCCAGTATATCTGTCTTTCCAGGTTCGGAGTTCTATCTTAAGCGGGGGCTGGAAATTGGATGTGCAGGATGTATATCTGCAACCTGCAATATCAATGCCCGGGCAATATGCGATGTCTACGATATGTTTTCCGGTGATAGACAGGGCGATCTTGAAAAGAGGAATGCGGAAATTCTCGGTCTCAGGCGAAAAGTAGATGCCTATTCGCCGATTGCAGTAATGAAGGGCTATCTATCTCACAAGTGGCAAGAAGAACGCTGGCGAAATGTCAGGCCACCGCTACTTCCCGCAACGGACCGTGAGATTGCTTCACTGCTCCGTGAAATTGGCTAAATTTAACCGAATATTGGAATATACCGCTAATTTCGTGTTGGGGACAATGAGCATTGACCCCGGTCAGGATTGGGTTTGATCTCTTCAAGGCTCAGCAGTTCCTTGAGTTTGTCTGCACCACCGACATATTCGCCATCCAGCCAGATTTGTGGAACGGTAACGGGTGTCCGCGGTCCGATGATTGGCTTGACTCTGGCCAGCATCTCATAAAGCGAACCGGGTTCCTTGACCACGTCATGGTATTGGTACTCGACATTGGCCTGCTCGAGGTAGGTTTTGGCGTTAACGCAGTGCGGACATGTTCCCTTGCCAAACACATGGTTTCCTTCCATCGGTTTGTTATTCACGGCTTCTTCGATAACAGACTGGGTGAGAAGACCCCGGTTAAGCGCTGCTCCCTGTGAAACCATCTTGCCGTTGACCAGTACAATAGGGGCATGCCAGCCACCCTTGGGTAATGGCTTCCACCATTCAGTAAGCCAGTCCCGTAATTCAAGTTCTACATTCAGTCCCTGAAGATCGCTATCCATGCAATCCTGAATAATGTCCTTGGTAAGTGAACATTCGCCACAGGGAATCTTGACCTTAAAGGGGCCCCATGCGCCGGCCCAACGGAAAACGGTGATTTTTACTGGATTGCTCATGGTGAATCAGGCGTGAAAATATTAGTTTGGTACATCAAGATCATTGGAAAACTGATTCTATGAAAAAAGGGGGGTGATTGACAACCTGGACGTGCCGGCTTCCTGGGCGGGGTAACTGAATCTGAATCAGCCCTTGCCACGCCAGGGTATTGTCTTTTCAATCACGAAACGCATGATCAAGTCAAACAGCAGTCCCAGTATTCCCATGACAATGATCGTCATCCAGATGATTTCGTAGTCCGATTGTTTTCTGGCAACATTCTCGACAAAGCCAATTCCGGTAGTCCCGGCCAGCATTTCCGCGGCAACCAGTGTACCCCAGCATACACCAATCGATATGCGAATGCCGGTTAGGATTTCCGGTAGGGAATTGGGAAGGATGACCTGCTGGATAATCTGCCGATTGGATGCACCCAGAGAGTGTGCCGCATGGATTTTGGAGAGTTGGGTGCCCGTGGCTCCGGTCCGTGCAGAGATAACCATGATCGCAAATGCAACCATGAAGAGCAGGAAGATTTTGCCGTCATCCTGTATGCCGAATATAGTCAGGATTAGCGGGGCCCAGGCCAGGGGGGGGACAGGCCGGTAGAGCTCGACAAGAGGATCAAAATAGCCTTTGGCAAATCGAGACAGTCCCATGAATAACCCCAAAGGTACGCCAAGCAGGATTCCCAAAAACAAACCTGCCAATACCCGCAGGATTGAATCCCAGATATGCCCGGTAGGTACGGGAACTGAAACAGAATCAAAATCCCCGGTTGCAAGGCTATAGATTCTGTCCTTGAAACCATAGTCGATACCCCCTTGTTCATCATGGCGGCCGTATTCGCCTGGGACAAGGTCCGCAACCGAGTCTGGAATAACAAAATCTACCATTTCTGAAACCGGTTTCATCTTGTACCAGAAGAGTGGAAATCCCTTGTAGCCCTGCGCAGGGTCGGCCATCCAGATGAAGGTGGCCAGAGTATCCGAAGGTTTGGGCAGCCAGCGCCCTGAACCTTGTTCTGAACAGGCATTGTTACCTGCCAGGATATCTCCGCCCGGCAGTACCAGAGCATCGATAAACCGCAAAGACCCCTGCCTGTCCTGCATCGCCTGTTCAAGCAGAATCAGGGATGCTTCAATCCCTTGAGTTACCTGAGCTGGAAATACCCTGAAGTCGTCAACCCGTTTCGAGATTTTTTCGATATCACCCAAAATATCCTTGTACGCTTCCTGAACTGCTGAGGCCTCTATCCCCTCGATTTTCCGGCGAATGTTCTCGATTCGTTTCACCAGTTCAGGTCCATTATTACGGATTTCACTGTAATCCTTCGTAATCTCCGCCATGATGTCAGCGGCAGCATCAAAAATACGTCCTCTCTCGGTTTTGGGTAGAACCGGAATTTCCGTGCTGGATTCCCCCCAACCGGGTTGGGCAAGAGCCTCGGTCATTTGTGCCTCGTCAACGGGCCCGGGAAAATCATCGTTCTGGATGTCCAGAGCCAGTTGTTCAATGCGTACTGCTATATCCTGAAATCGTTCCGGAATGCCAGATGCCATATACTCGCTACTGGCCTGTAATACCAGTGCCTCGCGGACGTCGTCAATCAATATCGAAAGGTCTTCTTGGTCCACATCCGGCAAATCCAGTTCACCCAGTTTTTCTGACAATAGATCTATCTGATGTAGATCCCGGTTGAGAATTCGAGTGCCCAGTAGATGGCGATTATCAAGGGGGAAGGCAGACCGGATGGGGTTGAGGGAGCGATTCAGTTTTGCAACCTGACACAATTCATTGGCTGCATTCGGGAAGAAGGCACGGCCGGCATCCCATGAAAATGTGAACCAGACAAGCAAGAGGCTCGATACGCCACAGGCTACCCAGTGATATCCCCCTTGAGTTCGAATCGGGTTTCCAAATACGGCGTCGGTTCTTTCGGTTCGAATAATTCTTCGTCCATGCATTATCGACCAGACGAAAATGATCACCAGTGCGATATATAAAATGGAAACGATCATGATCCAGGATCCGATAAACCCGATTTATGCGGCTTCGACCTTGCCCATGATTTCTTCTTCCATATTCCAGATCATGGTGAGAATTTCTTCCCGTGTTTCAACAAATTTTTCCTCGTTCTTGATCTCACGAGGATCCCCATCGAGCCCCATTTCTGCAAATGGCAATTGATACTGTTTGTGAAGGCGCCCGGGTCGCGGGGCCATGACAAACAGTCGCTCGCCCAAAAGCAGTGCTTCTTCGACCGAATGGGTGATTATCATGATGGTTTTGCCGGTTTCCTTCCAGATCTTCAGAACCAGAGACTGCATTTTTT
>VXPI01000209.1 GCA_009839585.1 Gammaproteobacteria bacterium | reverse complement strand
GCACCGTATAATGGCATGAACCGGCTACGAAGTCAACAGTGTCCCGATGAAAGACCTTAATCGGTTGCAGCAGAAGGCATGTTATTCCGCTCCCCGAATGGATTTGGAGAAGGACTCCAGCCTATCCGGCCTCTGAATTCAGGTACGCAAGGCAAGTTGCATAATCATTGACGCAATCTCCAGACCACTGGTTGCCGTATCCGCTCTATTGTGCCCAAAGACCTGCTCATGATTGGCGGCAATCAGGAATTTTTCCTGAAACGGGTAACACTGGATGGCAGAATGCCTGTCTGGATTACCCCCCTGCCTGCAATAGGCAACCTGCACCCTTCCTCGGCAAAATGGTAAAGGAGTCGTTCCATGGGTAGCCAGGGCTCTTGCAACAACATCAATCACCTGTCTTTTGCTGCCTGTTCGGAAACCCGATCGAAAAAACGACCAATCTGCTTTTTTGCAAAACGCTTGATTAGCCCTGAAGGAAACCGATCTAGCCAGCCATATAAGACAACTTCAGCAGAATAATCGATGCGCGTATTTTGGTCGTTTATCGATTCAAGCCTGACATCTGCTACCGCTTCAGCACTGGCATTGAGATCGCCTTCAACCGAAACTTCCAGCCGGTAACTGTCGATCGCGGCACTGTCAATAATCTTGAGTTGCGCGGAATAATGTCTTGTAGCCGGACCAAGCATGATGTTGAAAAAGGCGAAATATTCGCCATCTTCAGATCGATTGACCTCGTAGCAGTTATTCAGGCAGTTTTGCAGAATGATGGGATCAGTAATCGCTTTCCATAGTCGGTCCACAGATAAAGGAACCTGATGACCGGAACGAATCTCTATTCCTTTCGACTTCACTGATTTTTCACAATCGGCAGACAATCCAACACAGTGGAAACATGCCGGCCTCTGGCAAAATTCCCGTTCAAGTATAATGTATTTTCCGATGCCCCTTCCAGCACAACCAGAATTCGTGTACGGCTCACTTCCACAATCAATCACAAACGGCACCGAATCGCTCGGGCAATTCCAGAATGCCGGGTGGCTTCATTTCAAATTCGACCCTAGCCTTCTCAAGTGGGTTGATCATGCACTGCCCTATGCCAGAGAAGCAGTAGCCGCACCCGAGAATGCCGGATGGCTTCGTTGTGGCGGTACCTGGTTCGTTGGCGTAAACCTGCTCCCCAACGACCCACAAGGCCGAATCGAAAACTCGGATCCGATTTGTGGTGAAGCTGTCTCGTTCCTCGAACAAAATTATCCGCTTGCGGGATTCAATCTGGACCAGGCACAGATATCGGCCTGTTATCCCGGATACCCGAAACCCTCTACATCCGAATCCGATTCAGTGTATCGCTACCGCCAAAATCGCGATGCTGCACATATTGATGGATTGCTGGCAATCGGAACGAATCGACGTCGATACCTGAAAGAACCCCACGCCTATGTACTCGGGATTCCGATGACTGACTTCTGTGCTGATGCCTCACCTCCGGTTATCTGGGAATCTTCGCATCAGATTGCCCGCGCCAGATTCAGGGAATTTTTTTCGGGTATTCCCCCGGAAAAATGGTCAGAAGTCGATATCACCGATGTCTACCAAACGCTCCGAAGAGAGATATTCGAGAAATGTCCGCGCAAACTACTCCAGCTAAAACGGGGGGAATCCTTTCTGGTTCATCGACTGGCCCTGCATGGCATCACCCCATGGCGTGATGCCGCTACAGCTGGACCTGACGGTAGAATGATCTGCTATTTCAGGCCAAAATTCAGGAATCCGAAGGACTGGTTATGTGCTCCGTGACCACTGAATTTAACCGTGATCATACGAACAAGAAAGAACATGCGGCTGTATGCTTCTGGTTCCATGCCAACCGACATGTGAATTCCATATGGGCTCGACAGCATTGTTATGCAGAAGCAACATGAAAATCAGCGAGTATCTCGACAACTTTGCGTCCGATACCCCGATCAGCATCATCGGGCCGCTTTATCGATCAGGTCCGATGCAGGAACCCCTTCTGTTTGTCGATGGTGGGAGCAACTACCGTATTGGCAGTGCCGGCCTGTCAGTGGGCGATGGCGACTCTTCAGACAGCCCCATGGATATCCCCCTGTCGGCCGACAAGGATTACTCGGATCTCGCCTATGCCCTTGACTCCATTCCCGCGGATTATTCCAATGTCTGCCTGTCTGGATTTCTAGGCAAGCGCCGTGATCACGAATATTTCAATCTTGGTGCAGCACATCAATTTCTCGAAAGCCGCAGCCAACCCTCGACAATCCGGTTCGAGCAAACAATCATCGGCTATACTGCGGGAACATGGAACTTTCACAGAGAAGGACTATTCAGTATCCTGAGCCTTAAAGATACATGGTTAACCCTGCATGGTGACTGCCGCTATCCGTGTCGGGACCGTACCCGTTTTCGCGTGTTGGACTCACTGGGCTTAAGCAACATTGGCCACGGTAAAATCCACTTGCAAACTGAAGACCCGGTTTTCGTCATCTATGAAAATACCCCCGAATGCCGGTAGAGTACACATCAATCATGAATGATCTATTCGACTTCAAGCCAAAAGCCATCAGGTTCGCAGTCATGGGCAATCCGGTCGAACACAGTCGATCACCCGACATACACCGTGAGTTCGCGTTACAGACCAGCATAAATCTGCAATACGACCGAATTCGGGTCGATGGAGGGTTTGACCAGGCCGTCAGTCACTTTCAGGCCAGCAATGGGGCTGGACTGAATATCACGGTTCCATTCAAGGTTGATGCCTGGAAGCTGTGTGCCCGTTCAGGCAACCAGCTAAGCGCAAGAGCCGATGTTGCCAGGGCAGTCAACACCCTTCATTTTCAGGAAAATGGCACCATATACGGAGACAATACCGATGGTATTGGATTGGTTACTGACCTTAAGCAGAACCTTGGCCTTGCCATGGAGGAGTCTTCAATATTGTTGATCGGTGCCGGGGGAGCGGTGCGAGGCGTCCTTGAACCGCTGCTTGAATGTCGTCCGGCAAGGCTGGATTTAACGAACAGGACCATGAGTAAAGCCTCCGATATGGCTGAGTTATTCGGCGAGAAAGTCACCCCTGTCACCTTACGGGAAACCGGCCGAAGACAATATGACTTGGTCATCAATGGCACCTCGGCAGGCCTGGAAGGCCAAATGCCGGAACTGAATCCACACTGCATAAATTCGAATACTCTGGCCTATGACATGACCTATGGCACACAGCTCACGCCATTTATGGAATGGGCACTGGACAATGGATCCTATGCCGTCCACGACGGCTTGGGAATGCTGGTCGAACAGGCGGCTGCCTCATTTTACCTATGGCATGGAGTACATCCGCAAACCAAACCCGTAATTGAACTGATCAGCAAAATTCATCATGTCAGAAGTACCTGAAAAGCCTTTGGTTATTGCGATCTCTTCTCGAGCACTTTTCGATCTGGCGGAAAGTCACAGGGTTTACTCCGAGGAAGGCGTTGATGCCTATTGCGAATATCAAATCAAGCATGAGAACGAGATTCTCGAGCCCGGCGTGGCATTCCCCATGGTTCAGAAGTTTCTGGCGCTCAATCAGGCCGAGAAAAACCAGCAATCCCCATGGGTAGAAATTGTCCTGATCTCCAGAAACAATGCCGACACTGGCCTCAGAATCTTCAAGTCCATTGAGCACTATGGATTGAATATTACCCGAGCCGCCTTTACCTCGGGGGAAATCCCCTATAAATACGTTACCCCGTTTGGCGGCGACTTGTTTCTCTCGTTCGATTCGGACGATGTCGTCCAGGCATTGCTGAACGGACATGCTGCAGCCACCATCCTTCCTTCACAGACCAGGGAAGATCCGGACGATCTGCTCCGCATTGCCTTTGACGGAGATTCCGTTCTGTTTTCGGATGATTCCGACAAGATCTACGATGAGGAAGGCATCGATGAGTTCGCTGAACACGAGAAAAGAAATGCCGATGATCCATTGCCCGGCGGTCCATTCAAGAACTTTCTGGCGACCCTTCACCGCATCCAGAAAGTGCGCACTGACAAACCCATCCGAACGGCCCTGGTCACTTCCAGATCTGCACCAGCCCACGAAAGAGTGGTCAAGACCTTACGCGCCTGGGATATACGAATTGATGAAAGTCTTTTTCTGGGTGGGATGAAAAAAGGAGAGTTTCTCAAATGTTTTGGTGCTGACCTCTATTTCGATGACCGCCTAGCGCATTGCAATACGGCGCGCCAATATGTAACGACTGGCCATGTACCCGTGAAGCCCTAGCCCGATTGATTGTCCGGCAAGCTTCAGGAAGCGATATTCCCTGATCCAACCGTGAATCCATGCACTGGAAGTAACTTTCCGTCTCCGATAAGAGGGTAATTCCATGTCGAGTTCGGTTCGAAATACTGCTATCCGGTAGTCTCCTTGTTGTTATGTTCACTATATCCACTGTGCACTTGTACCGCGGACTCTCAAATTCCAAGACACGATATCATTGGGAATTACGGTAGAGTTCTCTCCCCCTGCATCAGGGCACTGAGGTCTTCCCTATCTCTGACTACGTGAAACTGATTGCCATCGACCATAACCTCGGGCGGCCTTGATCGACTGTTGTAGTTTGATCCAAGGACGAATCCGTAAGCACCCACAGTTCTGACCGCGAGAAGATCCCCCGGACACACCGCAAGATCCCGGTCTTTGCCAATAAAATCCGCACTCTCACAAACCGGGCCAACCACATCATATCGATTTTGCTCACCCCCTTCATTTTCCGCTACTCCTACAATCTCGTGATAGGCCTGATAGAGTGCAGGGCGGATCAAATCGTTCATCGCCGCATCAACAATACAGAATGCCGATTGCTCATTATGCTTCAGGCTGTGCACCCGTGTAACCAGTATGCCTGCATTGCCGGCAATACCCCGACCAGGCTCAATCGCAACCGGGATCGCCAAGCCACGACTCCGCATTTGTTCCGTAATCTGTCTGGCATACTCTTCCGGAGCCGGTGGCGATTCATCGTTGTATCGCACACCTAGCCCGCCTCCAAAATCAATCTCCTTAACCTCGATAGCATGTCCTGCCAATCTCTCGACAAAATTCAGGATTTTTTCGAGCGCATCCCGGTATGGTGCCAGTTCAGTAATTTGTGAACCGATATGGCAGGCTATTCCACGAATCAGAATCCCCGGCATTTCCCGTGCCCGCAAATAAATATCCATCGCACGCTCTTCCGAAAGACCAAACTTGTTCTGCTTCAAACCTGTTGAGATATAGGCGTGGGTCCGGGCATCAACATCCGGATTGATTCTGACCGATATGGCTGCCCGGGCATTCAGTCTCGTGGCGATCCCAGAGA
Source organism: Gammaproteobacteria bacterium (assembly GCA_009839585.1). Classification (GTDB taxonomy): domain Bacteria; phylum Pseudomonadota; class Gammaproteobacteria; order Arenicellales; family Poriferihabitantaceae; genus Poriferihabitans. Next base: position 2,124 of record VXPI01000209.1, on the reverse strand, counting down.
TTGATTCAAGCTCTCCTTCAGATTCGATATTGAATGCACCAACACCCGATTGGAGGGCTTCGGTGATTTCCCAGTCCTGTTTGCAGACCCCGGAGAATATTGTTTGCGCGGGATCTCCGCCTGCCCGAATAACCCTGGCCAACTCACCGCCCGATACGATGTCAAAGCCGGAACCAAGTCGGGCCAGTACATTGAGAACCGCAAGATTGGAGTTGGCCTTGACCGCATAATGAATACGGTGCGGATAATTTCCAAAAGCCCGATCAAAAGCGTGCCAGTGGCGCTCCAGCGTAGCTCTCGAATACACAAAACACGGCGTACCGACAGCTTCAACAATATCGCTGATCGACACATCTTCGGCATGCAACCGGGAATTTCTGAAATTGAAATGATCCATAAATCGGGATACCACAAATCATCAAGCCTGCGGCAGGAATTCTATCTCCAATTCCGGCAAATCGTTTACTTGCTGGGGAAGTTAATCGGATTTTGAGTTGGTTTTCTCGTCCTCTTCCGGGTCCGCATTCTGGACCACCCCTGATTCAGGGGTATCTGTGATCGATGTCGGAATGTACAAAGGCCCCTTCTGCCCACAGCCACTGAACACGAGACCACAAACTATAACCAATAGAAGCCACCCTGGCAGGATTGTCCGGACACCTGTGGCTGACCGATGACTGTTCAAGCGGAGCGACTCTTGATTTTCTTTGCAGCTTTTTGCGCTGCCTTTCGAACCTGAATCGGGGCAGTGCCTCCGACATGATTACGTCTCGAAAGGGAACCATCCAATGTGATGGTCTCGAATACGTCCGAATCGATTTTTTCGCTGAATTCCCTTAGTTTCTTGAGCGGAATCTCATGCAAATGCGTATTGTTCCAGATCGTATACGCAACAATACGCCCGACGATCTTGTAAGCGTCACGAAATGGAATCTGCTTATCCACTAGATAGTCGGCAAGATCGGTCGCAGTCTGATGGCCTATCAAGGCCGCTTTCGCCATATTATCCGGAAATACTTCAATACCCGGCAACATTGACAGGAACACTTCAAGACACGTCTTGACTGTGTCGACCTGATCAAACAGGGGCTCCTTGTCTTCCTGATTATCCCGGTTATAGGCCAGGGGCTGTGCCTTCATGATCATCAGTAGAGTGACCAGATTTCCAGTCGCCCGACCTGATTTTCCCCGAATCAATTCGGCAACATCCGGGTTTTTCTTCTGCGGCATAATGCTGGATCCGGTACAGAAATTCTCGCCAAGATCGATGTATTCCAGCGATGGCATCGACCACAATACGAGTTCTTCGGCAATTCGTGAGAGATGGATCATCAATATCGCAGAGCAGGACGCAAACTCAATCGCAAAATCCCGGTCGGATACGGCATCCAGTGAATTAACCATCACCCTGCCAAAGCCCAGCCGTGATGCGGTCATCTCCCGGTCAATCGGATAACCCGTACCAGCCAGTGCTGCGGAGCCTAATGGGCTCTCATTGGTACGCTCATAACAGTCTCTCAGCCGTCGATAATCCCGATCCAGCATCTCATTCCAGGCTAGCAGGTGATGCCCGAATGTCACCGGCTGGGCTGGCTGCATGTGAGTCCAGCCGGGCATGATTGTTCCTGACTCCTGTCCTGCCCTGTGGGTCAATTCAAGCTGGACTGCATTCAACAGCCCGCATATGGAATTAATCTCTTCCATCAGGTAAAGCCGCATATCAGTCGAAACCTGATCATTACGCGACCGGCCTGTGTGCAGTTTTTTTCCGGCTTCTCCAATCTTCTCGATCAAGGCCGACTCGATATTCATGTGTACATCTTCCTGCTCGACCGACCAAAGGAACCTGCCTGACTCGATCTCGTCAAGAATTTCCTTGAGCGCATCCCTGATTTTTTCGGATTCTGCATTGCTGATGATCCCCTTGGCGGCAAGCATTTCGACATGTGCAATTGAGCCGGCAATATCATGCTTGTACAGCCGCTTGTCAAAACTCACCGACTGGGAGAATTTCTCCATCAGATCGCTGGGACTCGCAGAAAATCGACCAGACCAGAGGTTGCCTTTCTTAATCATTAATTTCCTTTTTTCTTTGAATCGTAAATCCAAAAGCCAAATTGCATG
>VXPI01000232.1 GCA_009839585.1 Gammaproteobacteria bacterium | reverse complement strand
AGAATCTTCCCTTCACTGGTAGAATAACGGGGTTTTCTGGGCAGACACTAAATATGGAAAAGTTTTGTGGAGCATTGTGCATTGTTGACAGTGATTTCGACAGATTAGATGGCAATCGTCTTGAGCAGAATAATGTGATCGCAACGGATGCTCACGATCTGGAATCACTAATATGCCGTTCCTCGTCTCTGCGGAGTGTATTGGCAGAATTTGGAAATACTGAAAAGATCAAGAGGTTTCAAAACAAGGAGGGCCGAGATATCCGCACCGCACTGCTTGAACGCGCACTGGTTTTTGGGAGATTGCGTTGGGCGATTCGTGCTGACCCCGAAATGAATTCGAGGAAAATACAGGTTCCTCGATTCGTAGACGAAACCAGTTGGTCAATAAATCAAGGAGGGCTTTTTCGGTTTGTTGCAGGCTCAAGTTCCAGGGAAAAGATGCTGAAAAGCTGGATGGATCAACTTGCTTCTGAAGATGTTTGGCACATTGTCAGAGGTCCCGATCTGATCGAGATTTTACGAATTGGACTTAAAAGAGTCCTTGGATCCCTCCCAAATACAACAGGGCGTGACCAGATTCTAAGTGTACTACGAACTGGTATGCCCCTTGATGAACTTAAGTCAACAGAACTTGGAATTGGAATCAGTGATTGGGAATCCATGAATTCCCCGTACAAAATTTATGGGGATTAACAGCGTAACAGGAGATATACAACACCCCGTCCAGGGAAGAAGGTATCACCAAACGCCATCTGCTGATATGCATGGAACCCATGCAGCGTCTGATCGAAGGCATTGAAGTGGTCCCCTGGGAATTCTTTCTGGATGAACTGTGGCAAGGTCGCTTGATTAACGAGTAAATATTAACCCTGCAAATATGGGACTTCTGCATGCCAAATCTATCGTACCAACTCACGTGGTTTGAAAGGGGTATGCATGTATGTGCAACTCAATGTCTATAGGCCAGGAACACACAAATGTCCAAATATCGGTTCGTTGCCGGCTTTTGGACAAGAAATTCATGACCTATTGAGTGCGCGAATTCGTACTGAATGTACATCAGGCAAATCCACTATATCCAGAGCAGAAACAGTCAGGGAAGGTAAAATCCCGCAAGGAGCAATAAGACTTACTTGAATCGACCAGCATCAGGACAACAAATGCAGATTATTATGGAATACTTCAGGATACGGAAGCTGTACATGGATGGACAATACTTTTTCCTACCGCGTCTATCTGATCGGACCAACTTCAAGCACCCTTTATCCGTCCGATAGGGAACGGCCTACAACACGCAAAACCCATACATTCAATGGCATTGTCTCAACACATGCAACCAGGCCGATTGTCGGCGAACCTGATTCTGAAACTGGCACTGTTACAGGTGGTAATCATTGCCCTGGCGAACTATACCGTACAATTTTCCAATACCTTTCTCGGGTACCATTACAGCTACGGCATGTTTGTCTTTCCGGCAGCCATTTTGGCAACCGATCTGACAATCCGCTTATCTGGGCAAGCCAACGCCCGAATAATCGTTGCTATAGCCTTTGTTCCGGCCATCCTGATCAGTGCCTGGATAGCAGATTGGCGGATTGGCCTGGCAAGTGGTTTATCCTATCTTTTCGGACAACTGCTGGATATTCTGGTGTTCCAGCACATACGGGAGCGCTCGCTTGCCTGGTGGCCGGCACCCTTGATCTCGACCTTTGTGGCCAACGTCATTGATACCTATACCTTCTACTTCGCAGCGTTTTATCGCTCAAGCGATCCATTCATGGCCGCCAACTGGGGTGAAATTGCCACCATTGACCTTTGTTTCAAGGTTGTGGTCTGTGTGGTGTTGTTCCTGCCGTTCTATGGCATTCTCCTGCATCGCTTGCAGGCCCGAATGCTGGCATAGCAAGCACCCATCCAAAATCAGTCAGCGCTGCCCACTGAATCCGGGATCCCTGTCAATGACATCCGTTCGGCAGTGGTAGAAATCAATTGAATCCTTTACAATTCATGCATCAAGTGCCAGAAATCAATTTCTCTTCCGGATGACATTGTTTTGAAGCGAAACTGTCGGGTGCTATGGTATTACATGAATCCGTAAACTGTCGATCAAGCCTCGCATGTTAACTGACTATCTTCCGATCCTGATGTTCATGGTGATCGGACTTGGTATCGGACTGGTGGCAATGGGTGCCGGATTGGCCTTGGGACCACACCGGCCGAACGATGAAAAACTGTCACCCTACGAATGCGGCTTTGAAGCATTCGAAGATTCGCGCATGAAATTCGATGTCCGCTACTATCTGGTCGCGATCTTGTTCATTATTTTTGATCTTGAAATTGCCTTTCTGTTTCCATGGGCAGTTGCTCTGGATTCACTCGGGGTATTCGGATTCTGGGCGATGATCATTTTCCTTGGCATCCTCGTGATCGGGTTTATCTACGAATGGAAAAAAGGCGCTCTGGAATGGGATTAGTAAAATGTCAATAGAAGGTGTTCTGCGTGAGGGCTTTGCAACAGCCCGGCTCGATGAATTGATTAACTGGGCCCGCACCGGATCCATGTGGCCAATGTCCTTTGGACTTGCCTGCTGTGCCGTCGAGATGATGCAGGCTGGCGCAGCCCGCTATGACCTCGATCGCTTCGGAGTGATGTTCAGACCAAGCCCGAGACAATCCGATGTCATGATTGTCGCTGGCACTCTCACCAACAAGATGGCCCCGGCACTGCGTAAAGTCTACGATCAGATGCCAGAGCCCAGATGGGTGATTTCCATGGGATCCTGTGCCAATGGCGGGGGTTACTATCACTATTCCTACTCCGTGGTACGTGGCTGCGACCGCATCGTACCGGTCGATATCTATGTTCCGGGTTGTCCACCCACTGCTGAAGCCCTGATCTACGGAATCCTTCAACTGCAGAAGAAAATCAAGCGAACTTCCACGATTGCAAGACCGGCAGTCCAAACCCGGGATGCTGTTTCCTGAATACCCCATTCGCACACTTAGCCCATGACAACACTCGCATCGCTGGCCGAAAGTGTCGATGAATTGCTGGGGCCTGCCCTGCACTCGAAGCGACTTGACCTGAATGAGTTGACTCTGGAAGTCGACAGTACCGAGATTAAGTCCGTGTGTACCAAACTGCGCGATGACCCATCCTGCGATTTCAGGCAGTTGATTGACGTGTGTGGCGTAGACTATTCAACCTATGGGCTGGAAAATAACGAATCCCTTGATAAACCCCGTTTTGGCGTGGTCTATCATCTTCTGTCCCTGAGCCACAATCTGCGCATCCGTGTGCGTGCCCTGCTGGACCGGGAACAACCCGTGATTGATTCGGTGATCGAAATCTGGCCGGTCGCCGACTGGTTTGAACGTGAGGCGTTTGACCTGTACGGGATTGTGTTCAAGGGGCATCCGGACTTGCGCCGGATTCTTACCGACTACGGATTTATCGGACATCCTTTCAGGAAGGACTTTCCGTTATCCGGACATGTCGAGATGGCTTATGACGAAGACAAGGGTCGCGTAGCCTATCGGCCAGTTACCGTTGAGGACCGGATTCTGGTACCGCGCACCATTCGTGAAGATACCCAGACAGGCCGGCGGCGGGCAGAAACAGACTGATGGCAGAAATTCGCAATTACACCATGAATTTTGGCCCGCAGCATCCGGCTGCCCATGGAGTCCTCAGGGTCATTCTGGAAATGGATGGCGAAGTGATCGGGCGGTGTGACCCGCACATCGGCCTCCTGCATCGGGCAACCGAAAAACTTGCCGAATCCAAGCCGTTTAACCAGAGCATCGGTTATATGGATCGTCTGGATTATGTATCCATGATGTGCAATGAACATGCCTATGTGCTGGCCATAGAAAAGATGCTTGGAATTACACCACCACTTCGGGCCCAGTACATTCGAGTGCTGTTTGATGAAATTACCCGGATTCTCAACCATTGCCTGTGGCTGGGGGCTCACGCCCTGGATGTCGGAGCGATGACCGTGTTCCTGTACTGCTTCCGGGAACGCGAGGATCTAATGGACTGCTATGAAGCGGTCTCAGGGGCAAGGATGCATGCAACCTACTATCGCCCGGGTGGTGTATACCGTGATCTGCCGGACCAGATGCCTCAATACACGCCAACCAGGCGTCATTCCGAAAAGGAAACCGAACAGCGAAACCAAGACCGATCTGGATCCTTGCTCGATTTCATAGAAGCGTTCACCGAACGCTTTCCAGCCTGCGTCGATGAATATGAAACCCTGCTCAGCGATAACCGCATCTGGAAACAGCGTACGGTTGACATCGGAGTAATTGCGCCGGAACGCGCCATCGCACTCGGATTTACCGGCCCTATGCTGAGGGGATCCGGTATCGAATGGGATTTGCGGAAAAAACAACCCTACGAGGTCTATGATCAAATGGATTTCGATATCCCGATTGGCACCAATGGCGACTGCTATGACCGCTATCTCTGCCGGGTTGAGGAGATGCGTCAGTCAAACCGCATCATCAGACAATGCATCCAGTGGTTACGCGACAATCCCGGCCCTGTCATCATCGATGACTACAAACTGATTCCGCCCAGCCGCGAGAGCATGAAAGGCGACATGGAATCCCTGATCCATCACTTCAAGCTCTTTACCGAAGGCTATTTTGTCCCTGAAGGTGAAGCGTATGCAGCCATTGAACACCCCAAGGGCGAGTTCGGGATTTATCTGGTATCCGACGGGGCCAACAAGCCCTATCGGTGTAAAATTCGCGCTCCGGGATTTGCACATCTTGCTTCATTGCATGAAATGTGCCAGGGACATATGCTGGCAGACATGGTCGCAATCATCGGAACGCAAGACATTGTATTTGGTGAGATTGACCGATAATGAGCGAGCAGGCCCAATCCCGGTTGTCTAAAGCCGCCCTGGAAGAAATACAGGGCGAACTCACCAAGTATCCATCCGATCGCAGACAGTCGGCACTCATGGCGGCACTTCGTATTGCACAGGACGAACACGGCTGGCTAAGTCCTGAATCGATTGAGGAAGTGGCTGGAATTATCGGGGTGCCCGTGGTACGGGCCTACGAGGTTGCAACCTTTTATTCCATGTATGATCTTGAACCGGTTGGCCGACACAAAATAGAAGTCTGTACCAATATCTCCTGCATGCTGAGAGGATGTGACCGGGTGGTCGACCACCTCAAGCAGCGACTGGGGATCGACTTTAACCAGACTACCGAGGACGGAAAATTCACCCTGCGTGAAGTGGAGTGTCTGGCTGCCTGTGCAGGAGCCCCGATGATGGCCATCGGCCATGACTACTACGAGCATCTGGATGAAGAGAAGATTGACTTGATTCTGGAAGGACTGGAATGAGTATCCAAAAAAATCGCGGGCTGATCGCTGACCGATTCAGTTCCCTGAAATATTCAAGCGGTGTGTGTCTTCCCGCTCTGGATCAGGAACAGCCATGGACTCTGGAAGCCTATCGCAACAACGGTGGCTATCAGGCGCTGGAGAAGGTGCTGGGCGGCGAACTTGATCCTGCTGAAATCATCGAAGCTCTCAAGATTTCCAATATCCGGGGGCGCGGGGGTGCCGGCTTTCCAGTGGGCGTCAAATGGAGTTTCATGCCACGACAGTCTGACGACCAAAAATATGTCGTCTGCAACTCGGATGAGGGAGAACCTGGTACCTGCAAGGATCGGGACATCATGCGCCTGAATCCCCATGCCCTTGTCGAGGGCATGACTCTCGGGGGGTATGTAATGGGTGCTTCTATTGGCTATAACTATATCCGGGGGGAGTTTCACGAACCCTACAGTGCAATGGAACAAGCAGTCAAGGAGGCTCGCAAGGCCGGATTTCTCGGCAAGAACATCCTCGGCTCGGGGTTTGATTTCGAGCTGCATAACCACCTCGGCTCCGGTGCCTATATTTGCGGAGAAGAAACCGCCCTGCTCAACTCACTGGAAGGCAAGAAAGGAGAACCCCGTTTCAAGCCCCCATTTCCCGCAGTCTTCGGGCTGTATGGCAAACCCACAACCATCAACAACACCGAATCATTCGCCTCGGTACCAACCATTCTGCGGGGAAATGGCAAATGGATGGACGGTCAGTGGTTCAGGGGGCTTGGCGTTGAAAACTCGGGCGGCGTGAAAATCTTCTCGGTAACCGGACATGTCAACAAGCCCGGCAACTATGAAATCAATATGGGTACACCATTCAAGGAATTACTGGAAATGGCTGGGGGAGTATGGAAGGGCCGTGAACTCAAGGCGGTGATTCCAGGCGGATCATCGGTCCCCGTTATGCCAGCTGTAGCGATTCTCGCCTCAAACATGGACTACACATCCCTGCAGGAGAACGGTTCCGCACTCGGAGCCGGCTCCGTGATCATCATGGATGAGACCACCGACATGGTGAATGTTCTCGAGCGCATCTCGAAATTCTATTATGAGGAGTCATGCGGACAATGCACTCCGTGCCGGGAAGGTACCGGTTGGCTATACCGGATTATCCGGCGTATCAATCGGGGACGGGGTACAAGCGGGGATCTCGACACCCTGCTTGATGTTGCAAACCGCATTGAAGGACGCACCATTTGTGCCCTGGGTGATGCCGCAGCATGGCCGGTACAAAGCTTCCTTAAGCATTTTCGTCATGAATTTGAAGCCAAAATCCAGCCCGTCCAGTCGGATGCAGCATGAGCAGTGTTGAAATAGAAATCGACGGCAAAACCTATCCCGCAGAAGCGGGTGAGATGCTGATTGAAGTCACCGACCGAAACGGCATCCGTATTCCGCGATTCTGTTATCACCAAAAGCTGTCGATAGCGGCCAATTGCCGCATGTGCCTGATCGAGGTCGAACGTGCACCCAAACCCCTGCCAGCTTGTGCCACGCCGGTAACCGATGGCATGAAAGTGCATACCAAGTCGGAAATTGCGGCTGAAGCCCAAAAAGGCACCATGGAATTCTTGCTGATCAACCACCCACTGGACTGTCCGGTCTGCGATCAGGGTGGTGAATGCCCGCTACAGGATCAGGCGCTTGGATACGGCAAGGACAATTCGCGGTTTATGGAACGCAAGCGTTCGGTCCCCAGTGATGATATCGGACCGCTGATCGCAACCGAAATGACGCGCTGCATTCACTGTACCCGCTGTGTGCGCTTTGGCGAGGAAGTCGCCGGAGTGATGGAGATGGGAGCACCGGGAAGAGGCGAACACGTACGAATCAGTACCTTTCTGGATAACACCATTGATTCGGAAGTCTCGGGCAACATGATTGATCTTTGCCCAGTTGGTGCATTGACTTCCAAGCCATTCCGATTTGCTGCCCGCTCCTGGGAACTAACCGACCATCAGGGCATTAGTCCACACGACTGTCTGGGATCGAATATACTGATCCAGACCCTGCGCAATCGTGTCGAACGGGTCGTACCAAAAGAAAATCCCGATATCAATGAATGCTGGATCGCCGACCGGGACCGCTT
>VXPI01000019.1 GCA_009839585.1 Gammaproteobacteria bacterium | reverse complement strand
TCTGAGGCCCATCGATCATCTTAAATTCAAGGATCAGAAACGCTACAAGGATCGTCTGGCTGATGCACAAAAGAACACGGATAGCACGGAAGCACTCAAGGTTGCGGTCGGCAAATTAAATGGTACGCCGGTCACAGTATCAGCCTTTGAATTTGATTTTTTGGGTGGTTCAATGGGGTCGGTAGTCGGCCAACGGTTTGTTCTGGCAGCAGAAGCCAGTCTTGAAATGGCACAACCATTAGTGTGTTTTGCTTCTAGCGGTGGAGCCCGTATGCAAGAGGGGTTGTATTCGTTGATGCAAATGTCCAAAACATCTGCAGTGATTGCACGACTGGCCAAACAGCAAATTCCCTATATTTCGGTATTGACCAACCCGACCATGGGCGGTGTGTCGGCAAGTCTTGCCATGCTGGGTGACTTGATCATTGCCGAGCCCAATGCCTTGATCGGGTTTGCTGGGCCCAGAGTCATTGAGCAGACGGTACGTGCGAGTTTGCCGGAAGGGTTTCAGCGTTCCGAGTTCCTGCTTCAGCATGGGGCGATTGACATGATTGTTGATCGTAGAAGCATGAGAAAAGAAGTCACCAACCTGTTGATCAAACTGGGGTTCGGTAAACGCGATTTTTCGGAAACCAAGCATTTTCAGTAAAGAACTCCACTAGACTGGCTTGATCTTTTTTCTTCTTTTATCGATTATCAACCATTTCCGGCCATGAAGTCTGACATTGGCTCTCGAATTCCATTTCAGGATTTCGATTTACGTCAATGGGTCGAGTATATCCAGACCCGTCATTTCCGATCGATTGACATGACGCTTGAGAGGGTCACCGAGGTCTGGTCAAGGCTGGGCAAGCCAAAGGCTGCCTTGACGATTACTGTTGCCGGGACGAATGGCAAGGGTTCCACGGTTCGATTGCTGGAGTCGACTCTCTGTTCCAGTCGTTGTTCAGTGGGTGCCTATACCTCACCACACCTAATGCGCTTTAATGAAAGAATCAGAATCAATGGCGAGGAAGCCACCTCTGATGAAATATGTCAGTCCTTTTGCGAGATAGAAGAAGTTGTTGGAGATATTCCACTGACATATTTCGAGTATGCCACGCTATCGGCGTTATGGCTATTTTCAAGGTATGCCCTGGATGTCCAGATTCTTGAAGTGGGAATGGGGGGAAGGCTAGATGCTGTCAACATGATGGATAGCGACCTTGCCGTGGTGACATCAATCGGACTGGATCATCAGGCCTGGCTCGGCAATGATCGGGAGACTATTGCGCTTGAGAAGGCCGAAGTCATGCGTGAGGGGAGTACAGCGATTTGTTCCGACCGAAGCATCCCGCAATCACTGGTTTCGTTTGCAAAAGAAAAATCTGTTGAGTTATTGGCAATCGGGCAAGACTTTGATATTCGATTTGAGGGCGATGCTCTGTACTGGGACAGCAAAAGTTCCCGATGTAAATGGGCATGGAAGACTGTTGGCCCTATTTCGTTTCCGCTGGCTGGTGCTCATCAGCGTGATAATTTGGCAGGAGCTGTGGCAGTTTTGGCGATATTGGCTGATCGGCTGGGGTTGCGTGTCGAGGAAGTTTTGTCGGGAATTAGTCGTTCCGTGTTGCCGGGGCGATGCCAGATTCTGGGCACATCACCGCTGATCATCATGGATGTGGCTCATAATCTGGACTCTATAGCAGCTTTGTCCAGATTCCTGATTCAGAATCCAGTCCAGGGAAACACCATTGCGATATTTGGCGCGTTAATTGACAAGAAACCCGATGAAGTTATCTGCCCCATATTGTCCCATGTAGATTGCTGGCATCTTGCTGGGGTTTCTGGAGAGCGGGGACAATCCTCAACCGATCTCAAGAGCAGGCTCAAGGATATTTGTGATTGCAATCATATTGCCTGTCATGACAATCCAAAGACAGCCTATAGACATGTAATGGATCTTGCAGAACCCCATGACCGGATTGTGGTTTTTGGCTCATTTCATGTCGCAGGTGATATTCTTGAATTGCTTGAGTGATTGATGAGGCAGTATGTTGAAAACAAATGATTAGATTGCCATCCGCAATTATTCTGGATACTGAATGAACTCCCCGAGTAATCCACGGCGATCAAACGGTTTATGGCGATCAAACGGTTTATAATTGGCATGTTCCCACACCCCAACAATCGGCAGAAAGATTTTCATGGTATGAGATGTGGGTCCCTGTTTACCAGCTATCCGGTCTTTCAGTTAACTGAATAAAAGAAGTTCATCTAGCTTTAATATTTTGTGAGCACGCCAAAAGAGTATCAACTCAAGCACCGCCTGACTGGGGCTGTAATCATTGTTCTGGCCGGTGTGGTGCTGATTCCAATGATTTTGCAGGACCCTGTGATTCCTCCTGAATCACAAATCCAGGTTAAATCTGTTGATCTATCCGAAGAGGATACGTTGACGTATCTGACAAATATCGTAAAGGAAAATTCAGGAGAGGGCGGAGCCAAACCTGCAGGGCAATCATCAGAAGAGGCCAAACCTGCCCTTGTCGAGTCTCAGCCGATTGATCAAGTACTTGAAGACCCGGACAGTCCTAATACAAATGAGAAACCTGTCCTGGTAATGACGCAAGAGCCTGGTGAGCCAGAAGATGGTCCCGATCCCTCTACTGTGATCCAGGCGGCCTCACCCGGGCCAAATGAATCCAGAGGAGATGACAAAGTGGTTGATGCTGAATTCGATGAACCTTCGACAACGGGCTGGATCGTTCGAGTCGGGACTTTTGCCGAAGAGAAATACGAACGACAGGCCATTGAGATACTTGTCGAGAACAATCTTACTCCCAAAAGAACACGGGTTATGACCGGTGCCGGTCAGGCAGTCAGGGTCTGGATAGGTCCCTATTCGAATGAAGAGGAAGCCAAGAGGATAGCGCTCAGCCTGAAAGACATAACTGGTCAAGAAGGCTATGTACCAAGGCGCTAAGACTTGCCAATGATAAGGATTTTGGTTCATTGAGCGATATCTTGAACATGGTGGTTCCATCCCGTGATCCTGTAGCGATGATTCAAGTTGCTGACAGTCTACGCGTGCAGTCATGAGCATTGTTGATATTGCCATCATCGTCATTGTCGTTGGCTCGTTGCTGATCGGACTTTATCGAGGGTTTATTCGCGAATTCTTTTCACTGCTATCATGGTTGCTGGCTCTCTATGTTGCCTGGACATTTGCCGGATCCGTTGCAGTCTATCTTGAATCATACATAGACCAACCGGATTTTCGTGTGGTGGCTTCGTTTGCGGGAATATTTGTAGTTAGCCTGATGGTTTTATCAATAATCAGCCATTTTCTGCAAAACTTATTGGCCTTTGCTGCCTTAATCGGGGTGGACCGCTATCTGGGAATGCTGTTTGGTATCGCTCGTGGGGTTATAATTGTTGCCTTGGTGATTATGGCCGGTACATTCATGGATTTTGCATCCCAACCCTGGTGGAAAACATCATTGCTGGTTGGTTATTTTTCGCCCGTCATCGATTTGATTCGGGGATTTCTCCCCGAGAACCTCTCTCAACTTGTCTGAACCTAACCTTCATTATGTGTGGGCTCGTCGGAATCATTGGTCAATCAGCAGTTAACCAAACGTTATATGACGGCCTGACCCTGATTCAGCATCGTGGACAGGATGCGGCTGGCATGGCGACCAGTAATGGCAAACGCATTTTTCTGCGCAAGGACAATGGACTGGTCAAGGATGTATTCAGGACCCGGCATATGGCCCAGCTCAAGGGGAAAATGGGCATTGGCCATATTCGCTATCCGACGGCAGGTAGCGATTCGAGGGCGGAGGCCCAACCTTTTTATGTCAATTCACCCTATGGTATTGCACTTGGTCATAACGGGAATTTGACGAATGCCAAATTCCTTGAAAGGGAACTGTTTCTGAATGACCGCAGGCAGTTGAATACTGCTTCCGATTCCGAAATATTGCTGAACGTATTCGCAAATGAGTTAATGTCAACGCTTGAGATGTCCAAGTTGCGTGCCGAGCCAAAGGATATATTCAAGGCAGTATCAGACTTGATGAGACGCTGCCATGGCGCCTATGCGGCAGTCGCCATGATTATTGGTGTTGGAATCGTAGCATTCAGGGATGCCTGTGGTATACGGCCTTTAGCCTATGGAACCAAGATGGGCCCAAAGGGTGAGTCTCATATGTTTGCCTCCGAAAGTGTGGCCATGAATGTCACAGGATACAGCCTGGTTCGTGATTTATCTCCTGGCGAAGCAATATTTGTCGGCATGGATGGTTCCGTGCATACCGCCGTATGTGCGAGTGAAACCCGTCGCACGCCCTGTATTTTCGAATACGTCTATCTCGCTCGACCGGACTCAATTCTGGATGGCATCTCGGTTTATCAGACACGTATCAACATGGGCATTCGCTTGGGCAAGAACATTAAGGAAAACTGGGTAAATCACGATATAGATGTTGTGATACCGATTCCCGATACCAGCAGAACCTCTGCACTTGAGATTGCCAAGGTGTTGGACTTGCCATATCGGGAAGGTTTTGTCAAAAACCGTTATATTGGCAGGACATTCATCATGCCGGGACAGACCGAGCGCAAACGGTCTGTCAGGCAAAAGCTAAATGCAATCAGCTCCGAGTTCAAGGACCAGAATGTATTGCTGGTTGACGATTCTATTGTCCGGGGCACGACCTCTCGCCAATTGATTGATTTGGCTAGAGAGGCTGGTGCCAAAAAAGTGTATCTGGCTTCCGCAGCGCCCCCGGTTCGTCACCCGAATGTTTACGGTATCGATATGCCATGTCGGCATGAGCTGGTAGCGAATGGCCGGGACGTTGAGGAAATATGCAAAGAGGTTGGAGCAGATAAACTGATCTACCAGAATCTGGATGACCTAGTGGCGGCGGTCAGGGAATGCAATACCAGTATTGATGCATTCGATACCTCCTGCTTCAGTGGAACTTATGTTACGAATGACATTACCGAAGAGTATCTGGATCTGGTCAATATCAATCGGAATGACGCGAGTAAACTGGCTCAACGCAGCGAACTGGATCTGTCAGAACTCACTGAGGTGCAGGAAGCAGTGCATTGAATGGGGATTGATCACTCCAGGATAAATTCACCATTCCGGAAAGTCAGAACACTGTTTTGGGTGTACCAGTCGCCGAGAACATACCGCCTTGCCTCGATGCCATCCAGATCAAATGCATGAATCGCCGGCTTGTGCGTATGACCATGGATAACCGTTCTGACCTGATTTTCCCGCATAATTTCTTCAAGGTGGGGCTGATTGATGTCCATGATGCTCATGGGTTTTGCCTGTTTGGATTCTTCGCTTTTTTGCCTTAATCTGAGGGCTGTATCGAGACGGTCTTCAATCGATTTATCGAGAAACGCCTTACGCCATTTGGAGGAGAGCAGGACGCTACGGTTTTGCTGATGTTCGACATCATCAATACAGAGTGCATCACCATGCGTAAGATAAACCCGTTTTTCACCAATTTCGATAATGCTTGGGTCCGGCAGGAGCTTGCAGCCGGTACGGCTTGCAAAATCCTGGCCTACAAGAAAGTCCCGGTTGCCGGGCAAAAAGAATAACTCAACCCCTGAAGAAGATATTTGATGCAGCTGTTTTTCGATCTTGTGATGGCCAAGAGTTTCTGCACCATCGTCCCCGATCCAGAAGTCAAAAACATCTCCAAGCAAGAAAATCTGACCGACTTCTTTGGGTAATGTGGATGAAAAATTTTCGAATCGAGCAAGAGAGTCGGGGTATTCCTGGCTCAAGTGCAAGTCGGAAATGAAAAGAATTTCTTTCATGGTGTCGGAAAATCTACCGAATGTTCCTTCAGTTTGGTATGTTATCAGGAATTGATGAGGGGGAATGATGTTGTGGACACAGATAGTTCGGGGATTTTCTGCAATTCCAATTCCGTTCGAGGTTTCTTTGGTATTTGGTAGTGTCGAATATAATTTGGTTCGATTTGGAAAACCAGAATTTGATTCACTGATGAATAGGCAATTTGCTAATGGACCTACAACTTTTTGACAGTTATTCGAGAACATTGCGTAACTTCAAACCCCTGGATGGAAATCTGGTACGCATCTATGCATGCGGGCCAACGGTTTACGATTATGCGCATATCGGCAATCTCAGAACCTATCTGTTTGAAGATGTATTAAGGCGAACTTTGGAATTCTGTGGGTATGAGGTTTATCACGTGGTCAACATCACCGATGTTGGCCATTTGACTTCGGATGCGGATACTGGGGAAGACAAAATCGAGAAGGGGTCACGCAGAACCGGCAAGTCGGCCTGGGAGATTGCCGAGATTTATACTGAAGCGTTTCAGTCCGATATCCGAGCGCTGAATATTCTTGAGCCTCATAAATGGTGTCGGGCGACCGATCATATTGAAGAACAGATTGACTGTATCAAGGTCATCGAAGACAAGGGATTTACTTACAGAACCTCGGATGGAATCTATTTTGATACATCCAGCCTTGAGAATTACGGGTATCTCGCACGACTGGACAAGAAAGGGTTAAGTGCTGGCGAGAGGGTTGATGTTGGAGAGAAAAGGAACTCCACTGACTTTGCGCTCTGGAAATTCAGTCCGCCAGACGAGAAACGCCAGATGGAGTGGGAGAGTCCGTGGGGTATCGGATTTCCGGGTTGGCATATTGAATGCTCAGCGATGGCTACAAAATATCTGGGTCCGATATTTGATATTCACTGTGGTGGCAAGGACCATATCCCTGTTCATCATACCAATGAAATTGCCCAGTCCGAGGTTTGTCATGGTACCAATCTGGCGAATTTCTGGCTGCATGGCTATTTTCTGGAAACTGATCAGGAAAAGATGGCAAAGTCATCCGGAGAGTTTCTGCGTCTGGAGACTCTCACTGACAGGGGCATTGATCCACTCGCGTTTCGATATTTGTGCTTGACGGCCAATTACCGCACTGACCTGAAATTCAGCTGGGAGAGTCTGGATTCTGCATCCAGGGCGCTGGACCGATTGCGAAATCTGTATTTTTCATGGGGTGAGGGGGATGATTGCGATCAAGCATTTATCGAGAAATTCACGAAGAAAATTTGCAGTGACCTGAATACTGCAGAGGCGCTTGCGCTGGTATGGGAGTTTTGCCGATCGAATCTTTCTGATGAAATCAAGAAGTCGACTCTCCGGTTTTGCGATGGAGTTCTTGGGTTGTCATTGGATGACTGGGAGCCTGCTGCTCAAACCGATTTGCCGGACGGGGTAAGGCAGTTGATTGATAGTCGCCAGAAAGCCCGGGAGCAGAAAGACTGGCCGACTGCAGACCGTATTCGGGACGATTTGCTGGAATTGGGTTATTCGATTGAAGATACGCCAGAAGGCCCAAAAGTCAGTCGAACTGACTCACTTATTTCCAAAAATGAAGATTGAAATTTGGCAAGGTTTGAGTAAAATACGAAACTCTGATGCGGGGTGGAGCAGTCTGGCAGCTCGTCGGGCTCATAACCCGAAG
>VXPI01000259.1 GCA_009839585.1 Gammaproteobacteria bacterium | reverse complement strand
ATGCAAGGTATAATTGGGAGAACAATGTCGGATTCAGGATCAAGATAAAATCGGTACTTTCTGGCAGATATCCAATTGTAGTCTTATGATTAGCACGAGTAATGAAACCGCTTGATGATTTATCAGCTGAAGATTCCGATGACCTGCGTGTTAATCTGTATCAAACTGACGTTTCCGTGCCTCCCCGGACACAAGGAAGAACCCCACAGCATAGAGAGGCATGGGTAGCACGATACTTTCTTGAAGCGATCGCAGATACCGGTCTGCTTGAATACCCCGTACACATAAGGCATCAAGACAGGCCTGATTTTCTCTTGTCATCCCGGGGTGGAACCACAGGTATCGAAATCACTGTAGCAGAGCATGTCAACCATGCAAGGGCAAAAGCCTTGTGTGAGCACATGACTAAAAACAATGACAGTAATTTGTTAGATTGCATGGATGTCCCCACATATCGTCCCGATGATAAGAAGCTCCCCAATAAAGAAATATTGAAAACTGTGACAGGGAAACGGTCATCATATCCTGCCATGGGAAGGGAATGGGAAGACAACTGGACCGATGCCATAGTAGCCATAGTAGAGACAAAGAACGGGAAGTTCAAGTCATCAGGATTCGAGAAGCATGACAGAAACTGGCTATTGATTTATGACAACTGGAGTCCCCATCCTACTGGTCTGAACGATCAGGATCTCGAGTGCCTCTCCACTCGATTACATGGGGGTGTTTTTGAAGATACCCCAGCTTTTGACAAGGTCTTCATTCTCCGGAACTCCAATAAAGTTTGGGAATTTTCTCCCAACTCAACGGAATATGTAGTGTATCCAGATAATCCAGAAGAACAAATTGAAGGTCTTGGGGACCTATGCGATTTAACGGTTATCGATGATTACCAGCTTGATGACATCATGGTTCGCTCTGAAACGCGCACGGTCCGGGATGTCGTCAAACGCATAGAGGGTAATCGATATCTTATGGCTCCTGAATTTCAACGCGACTTTGTATGGGAACCAGTGCGCCAATCCAAACTAATAGAGAGTTGTATCATGCGTATTCCCCTACCGGTCATTTATGTTGCAGAAGGTATCGATGGACGTATCACGGTGGTGGATGGGTTGCAAAGGCTGACCACTTTCGTCCGATTCATTCAGGACAAATTGAAGCTCACTGGCTTGGGCAACGGCCACCCACTCGATGGTAAACGCTACTCCGACCTACCCATCAATCTACAGGAGCGTGTCGAAGACACTCAACTAACGCTCTACATACTCGATAAGGATGCACCGCCACGCGCCAAACTGGACATTTTCGAGCGAGTCAACAGTGGCTCTATCCTGACTCGTCAGCAGATGCGAAACGCGCTCTACAATGGTGCCGGTACGCAATGGTTATCCAGAATGGTCAAGTGTGATGAGTTTCTTGAAGCGACCGGGCGTTCACTGAACAGCAAGACCATGCGCGACCGAGAGGCTGCGAACCGCTTTGCGGCATTCCATATTTTAGGTGCCGATGCATACCATAATGGAGACATGGACGATTTTCTTACACACGCCATTGTATCCCTGAACAAAAAAGACAAGGCGTGGCTCGATCGTCTGGAAAAACGGTTCTGTCTTTCCATGCGCAACAACCATGTCCTCTTCGGGAAACATGCTTTTCGAAGATCCATGGCCTTGGGACAGGAGAATCGTAAATCGGTCATCAATATTTCTCTCTTCGATGTTTTTTCGACATTATTATCCGTTATGCGAAAGAAGACAATCGACAGTAATGCAAAAGAAATCATAGACCGTGTGGTAGAACTCTTGAACGATGAAGACTATGTCTACACCACCACATACTCCACAAACAGCACGATTCAGGTGAAATCCCGCTTCAACTTGACCATGGAAGCCCTCGGGGAGTTTCAGGAACTGGAGTTCATCGAGTGACTACCGGACGTATTTCTCTGCGAAACTTCAAATGCTTTGAGGCACTTGACTTGCCATGTGCTCCCCTAACGCTTCTTACCGGGCGCAACGCTGGTGGAAAGTCGACAGCACTTCAAGCACTCCTACTACTCGTCCAAGGCCTTCGAGAGGCTCCGAACAATAATTTATTGCCGCTTAACGGAGCACTTGTCAGTCTTGGGACGGGAGGTGATGTGGTTTACCACTCAGCATCTGCCCAGAAGCTGTGTCTAGGTGTGTCAAATTCTGCTGAACAGGCAATTTGGGATTTTAGGGTAGACAAAGGCCTCTCAATGCGTGGCCTCATGACCCTTGCCGACATTGAATACTCTAGAGACGGTAATTCGGTCGGTATCTCCAACCACCAAATGCTCCCCTCGGAGATGGAAACTTCCGACCTAATATATTCACTTCGCGACACTACCTTTATTAGTGCAGGACGGGAAATGCAACTCGAGTCCTATCCTGTTCCCCAGTCACCCGCTCACATGCGTGGAGATGTCGGTTGTTCAGGAGAGTACGCCCCGTATTGGTATCTCGAGTTTGCGGATGAAGCGGTTATGCCCAAGCGTCGACATCCGAAAGATCAAAGAGAGACTGTCCGAGCTCAGGTTGATGCCTGGTTCAGCGAATTTTTCCCCGGTGCGCGCGCTAACGCAGAGCGACTGTCTGCAGACGCACCTATACGTCTCTCGTTCAGTCTTGGACAGGCCAGTCCATGGTCGAAACCGGCCAATGTCGGCTATGGACTAAGTTATGCATTTCCGATGCTTGTGACCCTATTGACAGCCAAAGCCGGGTCTACTGTCGTGATTGATAGCGCAGAATCCCATCTTCATCCTAAAGCCCAGTCTGCTGTCGGTTATTTTATTGCAAAAGTGGCTGGTTCAGGCTTGCAAATCCTGGTCGAATCTCACAGTGACCACCTGTTGAACGGCGTACGGCTTGCAGTTCGCGATGGCTTGCTCGAGCCTAATGATGCGGCCATCCACTTCTTCGAACATCCTAGCCAAGGTCTTTCTGTGACCACTGTATCGGTAGATGGGAACGGTGCAATCAGTGACTGGCCTGAAGGATTCTTCGATCAGACAGAGCGAGACCTCGCTACACTTTCCGGGTGGTGCTGACCCGCTCCGCTCCATGCGAGTATTCCTGAACGAATTGGCCCTTGCGGAAGCCTGGACATCCGTTCCGTCAGCGTGCCGAATTTTGGCGGAAATTCTCAATGCGCGCCACCAGCAGTCGATGCTTCGTGATGCTCTCTATTGCACTCAAAGAATGTCTTCAGTTCTAATTTCTTCTGGGAAATCTCTGTCTCATGCGGCACAGGAACTGCCACGCGACATGCGGATTCAGCTGTTCAGTTGGATAAGCAAACACGGTCCATTTGTCGAAGATGATCGCCAATTCATCAGCGATGACCTGTTTTACTTCGAAAATGACGATGTTACAGAACTGGGTATCGGTGAAGCAGCCAGACGCATTCAGGCCAAAAATAACGTTGCAACCTTGAGTCCAATCGGTAACCTAACCAGCCGCTTTGGGAGCGACGGACTTGATGTTGTACACGGGTTACGCGAAGCCCCCATTGCCCGAATTCGGGTTCCTAACTACACTGACATTGCTCGTCTAGTCGAAATACTTATCGCCTTATCCCCCGCCCCAAAAAATTGGGCTGATCTTCTTGAAATTTGTCGTGGCCGTTTCGATTTACTCCACATCGGGCCCAATTGCGATAAAACCATAGCTCATTTCCCATATATCCCAGCTGCAGGACGCCGTATCATCAGGCTACTTGGCATATTGCAGCAAATCATGTCTGAAATGGATAATGCCGGCCGGCTCTCCCAAACTGGACTGGAACTACACAGTAAATACTTCACCGGAGAAAAGGCTTGTTTTTCGGACGAGTCCGAGTCTCGAAAGAGTCAGCCCAAAAAATTCACGTTTCCAGCCCCCGATGGTGGAGACAACTTTGTGTGTTTTTGGCATGGTAAGATTACGACTGCCACGATTGCGATTCGAATTTATTTCGACTGGCCAGTAGATCCTGACAAGAAGCGTATTCGTATCGTTTACATTGGTCGACATATTTAAGGGTGAGCAATATTATGAGAATATGTGTCCTATGCAATAATGTCTACCCCAATCTCGGTTTGGTTCTGGTTTTGATAGGTTAGGGGGGAGGTAATAACACAAATGGCTATAGCGATATTTCGAGTGGATGAACAAGAATGGATTTACAACGAAATACTGGAGGGACGTCTGCGACAGGGCTGGGGAGCGCCCGAATATTCTCTCATTGACGGGGACGGAAATATAGTTTCAAAACAACATTGGGAAACTACATATCAAAATACATGGGGGGATAAGCCAAGTCCTAGGAGGTATTCCATTCTCTGCAACATGCTCCAATTGAATGTTGAGGATGTTGACATAGTGGTAGTGCCAAAGACGCCAGACCGGAATCAATTCACGATTGCCCGTGTGAAAAGAGGATACCAATTCGACGCCGATGGGAGCCAACTTGGGCCTGATGCTCGTGGCGACTACAGGCATGTCATTGACATTGACCCTGATAGCGTCCGCACATTCCATTATCGAGCGAATGACGATTCATTTCTTGTATCTGGCCTTTTTTCCCGTCACTGCCACAGGGCGGCAGTGTCATTCAATCACGATTCAAGGCAACGCGAAGCGAGAGAGCGACTGCTGAATCTTCAGGGTAGTATTCTGGAACAGGGCCAAGATGCGGACCAATTGTTTGGGACAATAATCAGTGCAAGTTTCAGAGAAGCCGCGCGGAACCTCAGCGAGCAAACAGGGGGTTGGAATGGTCAGAAGTTTGAGGATTTTGTTCGGTGGGCCTTCAGAAGCAGAAATATAAAGTAAGTGATGACCATCCCCGTTATGATGGACAAGGGGCAGATTGCGATATCCTGGTATCTCCACCACCAAGTTCTTATGATCTTTTCCTGCCGGAAGAGATTGCTATTCAGGTAAAATGGAAACAGGGGATAGATGATAATGATGTCGAGGGCATCCGGCAAATCATCAAGTGGACGGAGTTACATGGGAACACTGCAATGATGAAATGCGTAATCAGCTCGGCAGACGATTTCAGCGATCCCGCCAAGGAACTATCAGAAAAAAATGAAGTGTTGCTAATTTGCGGTTTAGAGACGATGTGCTTGCTCCTCGGTATTGCCAACCATTACAGGTATGACTGGCAATAGGTGCCAAATTAGCATTTTAGTTGGGGGGTTCGCATAGGGTTCTCGCCAAAATATAAGAAGGATAACGGATTAGCCATTTCCCGGCATTTCCGCGAGTTATCCCTAATCCATAAATAGAGCAGTCCGTGTCAGGTGCGAAGTCTCATGTGCCGCGAGTTTCAGCCCCGAAGCCGGAATCACCCTCTGGGTGAAACTTCCGAACCTTCAGGAACCACATCATGCCGGGCGTTGAGCGTATTTCCATGTTTTCTATTTTTGGATTAGGGCCATACACATAGACGTCATCCCCAACCGAAAATCTCCTCCTGCCATCTTGCTGCGAAAAGCCTGGCGAGAGGGCAGGAACGTCAAGCGCATCACCCTCGCCAATCTCACCAAAGTGCCGCCCGAGCTGGTGGACGCCATTCGTGCTGCCCTGAAAGGAGGAGTGGTGCTCTCGTCTCCTGAAGATGCCTTCTCGATCCAGCGTTCCCTGCCGCATGGCCATGTGGCAGCCGTGCTCGGCACACTGCGCCATCTGGGCATGACCCGCGCCCTAGGCCGCAAGGCAGAACGCAACCGTACTCTCGCCATTGCAGTGATCGTTGCGCGTGTGACTGAACCCGCATCCAAACTGGCCACCGCACGGGCAATATCGCCAGAAACGGCCACTTCGAGTATCGGCAGGCTGCTGAATCTCAAGGAGGTGACCGGCAATGAAATGCTGCACATGCTCGACTGGCTGCGAAAACGCCAGCCGTGGATCGAGAAATCCCTGGCCAGAAAGCATTTGGGAGAAGACAACTCCCTGATTCTGCATGACGTGTCCTCGAGCCATGTTGAGGGTCGCTGCTGCCCGCTTGCGGCTTTCGGTCATAATCGTGATGGCAAGAAGGGCTTTCAGCAAATCGTCTATGGATTGCTGTGTGCGAAGAACGGCTGTCCCGTTGCCGTTGAAGTATTTGCCGGGAATACCTCGGATCCTGCTACGGTTGCTTCGCAAGTTGCCCGTGTTCTTGACCGCTTCAGGATTCGGCACATTGCCTTGGTTGGCGATCGGGGCATGATCACCACAGCCCGAATCAAGGACAGCATTCAGCCGGCCGGACTCGACTGGATCTCGGCTCTGACTGCCAGGCATATTCGCAAGCTGCTGCAGCCGGGTCCGCTTGATCCAGAAGACCTGGTTCCGGATCAGGTGGCAGAAATGACCAGTCCTCGATAAGCCAGACAGAGACTGTCGAGGCATGCAAGAGCCTGTCTCAAGTGGAACGTGCATTCAGAACCATCAAGACCTCTCGACTGAAGATTCGACCGTTTTACGTGTACACCGAAGAGCATGTCAGGGCTCACGTGTTCCTGTGCATGCCGGCATATCACATCGAATGGCACATGCGCCGTTCGCTTGCACCGCTGCTGTTTGAAGATGACGATCGCGAACCGGCACGGGCACGGAGAAATTCTCCGGTCGAGCCTGCCCGGGCTTCAACAGGCGCGAAAGCCAAAGCTGGCAGCCAACGAACCCCTGATGGCTTCCCGGTCCATAGCATGACAACCTTGCTCGCAGACCTGTCAACACTGGCCTTGAATGATGTAGCCATGCCTGCTGGTTCTCATGCCTTCACCATGCTGACCAAGCCTACCGACCTGCAAATACGGGCATTTGAACTCCTGGTCGACAACTTCGGTTCTGATGATGATTTGAGTGCTAAAATAAAGAACTATCACGGATTAGTTGTTGACTACTTCTCTGTCAAATTGGGCGTAGCTGGCTATATTCATCATCAAAGTGGAATGCGGAGGGTACTATGAATGCCACCTTGAAACCGGAGGCAAAAGAAAATCGATTTAAGAAAATTCTGGATGATGCCGGACGGTCTTTGGGCAGCACAGAGGACAATCGTTTTCTTGAAAGTCTTCCAAGACCAAATGAAACCAAAGATGTGCAAATTCCGTTTCCGTACGGAAAGCAACCACAAAGCAAAAATGGCTGGAAGTGAACTTTTTGGTTGAAACCCACTAGTGTCCCGCTATAAAATCCAGAAAATTCAATTATTTGCCATCATGCGAAGCTTATGCTGCATGCCCTGAATCTGCAAACATATGATACCAGAGCAAAAATATACCTTGTATTTTTGGAGTTAGACTCTTATAATACAAGGTATGATTGAGAGAATAATACTGGATAATCTCGTTGATGACATTGAGTTAACACCTGCTGTTGTTCTTCTTGGGGCGCGGCAAGTTGGAAAGACAACCCTGGCGAAAGAACTGTCTGCTCGAATACCTTCAATATATCTTGATCTTGAATCTCCAAAAGATGTACTTGCCTTAACGGATCCTGAAAAATTTTTTCATGAGAATGCCGATAGGCTAATCATTCTTGATGAAATACAT
>VXPI01000122.1 GCA_009839585.1 Gammaproteobacteria bacterium | reverse complement strand
GGAACCCCTGGAAACCCTCCGGCTGCAGTGGTGCAGTGAACCGTCCGTCCACGGCGGCAAGCACACCTCGCCTTGATCAGGGTATCTGTTGCCGCCAATACAAACCCACCCTATTCAGTCATTGAACGGGAAGATGAAACTGCTACAAGGTGCACTGCATTCAGGGCGTTCGGCACATGTGGATTCTTATCCTTGAGACCGGAAACAGTCGTACAGTAACTGGATTAGATCATCCAGACAGCCATAGCAATCGAGATTTGAAGAAATTCGGATCTACCGAATAAGCAGTGTCTTGACTTTTTCGCTGACCAGTTTCATATCCAGCCGGCCTTTTGTACGCTCCTTTACCAAAGCCATGACACGCCCCATGTCCTTCATGCTTTTGGCATCACTCTCGGCTATCGCTTCCGATACCGCTTGCGCAACCTCTGATTCGGAAAGTTGTTCGGGTAGATAGGCTTGCAAAAGATCTACCGACCGGTGCTCCTTGTCGGCAAGATCCTGACGATTCCCCATGGTAAATTGTTCGGCTGCTTCCTGGGATTGCTTAAGCATCTTTTGGATGACCTGTTCAACCTCCTGTTCATCCAGTTCGCGTCTTTCGTCTACTTCCTTGCGTTGGACTGCCGCCTTGAGCAGGCGAATCACATCAAGACGAACCGTATCCCTAGCACGCATCGCCACTTTCATGTCTTCAGCGATACGCTCCTTTAGCGTCATTGGAAGAGGTCAGTAAAGTCGTCTGCTACGGGTGCGTTGGCGGGCGACACGTTTCATCTCGCGTCTTACTGCGGCATCGTTATCCCGTTTGCGGATAGTAGTGGGCTTTTCGTATGATTGGCGTCGACGTGACTCGGAGAACACTCCCGCACGCTCACAGGCCCGTCGAAACCGTCGCAGAATAATGTCGAAAGATTCGTTTTGTCGAACTTGAACAGTTGGCATATGGTTTGTCCAATTAAAAATTGAAAGGGGTGAAAATTATACACTACCTGGAATTACCGGATTCAGACTTTTTTGCAGAAAATTCATAACCCGGCCTCTTGTTCCTGGCCGGGAGTTACAACAGTACAGACGGTTTCGTCAGCCCAGCCTATTTCATCGCATATCCGGTCCCAAGCCATTGGCCTATCCAGCTTTCGGATAATTTCTCCAGTGTCTGTTGCGGATAGAACCTGTCGAACCACAACCGCAACGACTTCAGGAAAATCCCCTGTACACTTGGGCCGGTTTTTCCAGTCATCTTCTCTACCGCCTGATGCCCGTTCGATTTCCCGGCCATACGAAACAGGAACTGACCCGTCTCTTGAAGATAGCCCTGCCGCTGATCGCGGCATTCCTGTCGGAGTACCTGATGTTTGTCGCCACCAAGATGGTGGTCGGTCAGCTCGGATATCTCGAACTGGCCGCTGTCGGGATTTCCGGCGACCTGACTTTTGAAGTCCTGGTAATCCTGATCGGACTCCTATCGATTGTCGGAGTACTGTGCGCCCAGGCCGAAGGCTTGGGCGAGAAAAAACAGGCGGGACTGGCCGTCAGGCAGGGATTCATCATCTCCACGGTAGTCGGCATACCAGCCATGGCGATAGTCTGGAACATGGACATAGTACTGGTCTGGACCAGCCAGGACCCCCGGGTAATCGAATTGGCGAGGCCGTTTCTGTACTGCATAACTCCATCCGTTCTAGCGGTGTTGTATTTCTCGGTCTTAAGAAGTTTCGTAGCTGCCCTGTCACGTCCCAAGGCCGTGATGTATATCACGGTGGCAGCCGTTCCGATGAACTACCTGCTGGCCCTGTTGCTGGTCAATGGTGGCTGGGGGATTCCTGCGCTGGGTATTGCCGGAGCCGGACTCGCGATGACCATCGCCTCATGGACAATGTTCATCCTGCTGCTTATGCATGTCTATATCACCGACGATTTGCGAGGATATGGCATCTTTGCGAGCCGGTGGAAAATCGACCTGGCAATCTGTCGGGAGATCATGGTCCTCGGGATTCCAGTGGCCGGACTCCTGATTTTCGAGGCTAGCCTGTTCACGGTCGTCTCGGTTCTTGCCGGAATCATCAACGCCGAAACTTTGGCGGCCTATCAGATTACGGTTGCCTGGTTCGGCATACCGCTTGTGGTGGCCATAGGCATAGCCGAGGCGACCATGGTGCGCGTGGCGCAAGGTGTTGGCCAGGGAGACTGGCGAAAAGCGAGAAATTCCGGGATGTTCGGGATCGCATGCGGAGTCCTGCTTCTGGCCATGATGATCGTTTTTCCAGTTGGACTGACCGATACAATCATTTCGGTATTCATTTCCGAAGAGGACCCGGGATTCACAACGGTTTCTGCTCTGGCTACGAATTTCCTGTTCATCGCCGCACTGTTTCAGGTGTTTGACGGACTGCAGGCCATCGCAGCGAGGGCCTTGCGAGGTCTGAAAGACAGCCTGGTTCCACTTTGGATTGCTGGCTTCGGTTACTGGGTCATGGGCATCGGCGGTGGGATACTTCTTGCCTTTGTGGCCAACATGCAGGGCATTGGACTGATGTGGGGGCTTGCCATGGGACTCTTCAGTACTGGCGTACTGCTCGCGGTCCGGTTTTATCGGCTGACCGCCTACCGTATCATCAGGCAACTTCGTCAGGCGGAACGGAAGAATTCCGAGTAAAACGATACGACAAGCAGGCAGCCAGTGGATCATGCACGATTATTGTCTATCCCCGCACTGTCCATGACATTACGATTTTATGAAACCACAAGTCTAGCAACCTGATAGTACGTAGACTTTGGCTACACAATGTCAGACCCCCTCCACTATTGTATGCAACTCCCAAACCATGCCCACAACATCACCCATCCCATTGCTTGAACAACTCCAGAATATCCCTGCTATGCGTTGACAGTACATCAAGAATTATGTTTATGATTCGGATGATGAATATTTTCCAGAAAATTCGGTGGTTTTTCAGGAGTAGGCAGGTAAACCCCTAATCCAAAAATAGAAAACATGGAAATACGTTGAACGCCCTGCATGACGTGGTTTTCGAGAGTTCTGAAGTTTCACCCAATGGGTGATCCCGGCTTCGGGGCTGGAATCTACGGCACATAGGACTTTGCGCCTGACACGGACTGCTCTATTTGTGGATTAGGGTAAACTCACGAGTTCGTCAGACTAGATACGACCGTTCTACAATGCCATGATGGGCAGGCCAACGAGATACTGGATTATCGGGACAAGAAGTGGGGAGAGGGAATACCCGCCCACACCAGTGTCTCCAGCTGCTCCTGCTGTCTCTGGTGGAAGTCTCTACCCTCGTGGAGATTTATGGCCTGCGGGAACCGGATCATGCATGCGAGCAAAGCCGATTCGTGCGGATCTAGATGCTCGCACCGTGGATTACCATGTCATGACGACGGGAGACGGGAAATGGAGGGGCGAATCGCAAGCATGCACTCAGATGCAGGCTTCAATGAAACCTGTCTGATGGCGGAATACGAAAGAGGTGAAACGATCCGGCCGGAGTTCTGGACCGTCTGCGGGACATCCTGCAACATGTAGGTGATCGGCTCCAACCTGTCCGAAAAACGATCCATCGACAGTCCGCAACGACATGAATCCGGAAACCATGACAAATGGAGTTAAAATGACACTTGTTGGTTGCTTAACATGCTGACTAACAAAAAATGGCTTCTTGCCATGTCAAGGTGCCTGAAATGAATTGCCTATGTCCGGCAAGCAAACAAGCCTGGCCTTCGAACTCGATTATGATCGGCAAGTTCTGTAAAACCAATATCCTCGAAGATCAGCATGCCCAAAATACGGCTCATCAAATAGCAGGAATCCTCGAAATACCCACGCCTCTCTCTTGCAGTCAATGGTCAAGGTTAATCCTGATTATGGCCGGCATCCTCATGCTGAGTGCGTGCGCGACCCAGAAACCCCCACCTCCCGGCATTGGTTATTCCGTCGACTGGAACGAAGTCCCAAGCTGGAACGACGACCGGCATGCAGATTCATGGCCGGCACTAATGAATAATTGTCGTATTCTCTCCAACCGGCAAGTCTGGAACCGGATTTGCACGGCGGCTCAAGCACTCGATAACCCCGACCACAAGCAGGCCAGAGAGTTCTATGAAACCTGGTTTTCTCCGCATATCGTGCATGGCGCAGATGGTAAATCCACAGGGCTCATCACTGGTTACTACGAACCTTTGCTATTCGGCAGCACAGAACCTGATGGAGATTATCGATACCCCATCTACAGACGTCCCGAAAACCTCCTCAAAATCGATCTTTCCGATGCTTACCCGGAACTCAAAGGCAAACGCATACGAGGCCGTGTTGAAGGTAATCGAGTGATTTCTTATTTCTCTCGCGAACAAATCGATTCCGAACAGAATCCGCTTGCGGGTCTGGAATTACTCTGGCTGAATGACCGTGACGATGTATTTTTCCTGCACATCCAGGGTTCAGGGCGAATAAAACTGACCGATGGCCGCACTGTGGGTGCTGGATATGCTGACCAAAATGGACACCCCTATGTGGCCATTGGAAGAGTATTGATTGAGCGGGGGGAACTTGAACGTGAAGAAGTCACCTTATTCACGATACGGGAATGGCTACGAAACAATCCTGAACAGGCTCGTGCACTGCTCAACGAAAATCCAAGTTACGTGTTTTTCGAAATCAGGGAAAGTGTCGAAGAAGGACCAATCGGATCACTGACAACGCCGCTTACTCCAGAACGAAGTATCGCGATTGACCCCGCGGTAATCCCGCTAGGCACACCAATCTGGCTGCAAACCAGCCTTCCCGAAAATCCCGGGCAACCCTTCAATCGTCTCTTCATTGCCCAGGATACTGGTGGCGCGATCAAGGGGCCATTGCGTGCAGACATATTCTGGGGGAATGGCGATAGGGCAGAACAAATGGCCGGCCTCATGAAACAGCCGGGCAAACTTATCGCCTTATTGCCCAGAACCGACTCAATCGGGGAATAGGCTCAAGATCACTTGCTTAAGGGCTGACCCGTGATTATTGTGGCCTTGCTGACGCGTCGGCCAAACCGCTCCTCCATCGCACTTCCAATCAACTCATAGCGCCAGCCCTTCATGAGCCTTGATCGGGGTTCACCCCGAAGAAACAACTCAATATCCTTGCGACTGCCCAAAAGTCCATCACTGATAGCATACTCTCTTGCAATGGATCGCACCATTTTCTTGGCTTCTTTCACATCCTTCTTGAATTTCTGGTCAAGCAGTACTCTCGAAGCATTATCCTGATTACTGAAATTGGCCCCATGCTTCCTGACAATCTCAATCAGTACATGACCAAACTTCTTGATATTGCCTTTACTCAGCGAGGGAATGTTCCACAGTTGATTGATTTTCTTGGGACGGCGAAAGCACAACTCAATCACTGTCTGATTGGACAAGACCCAACCTCTGGGGCGATCCCATTTTTGTGCAAGACGTTCTCGCCAGATTACCAGCTCCCGGGCAATATTCCTGGCACTATCAGGCACCTCCAGACTACTGAATTGATGCCACACATCCTCCGGCTTGACTGTCAACACAGATTGTTTTGCAACCTCTTTGCACTCCTGCCCAAACCACTCAATTTTTCCGGACTGCTCCATCTCCGATTCAAGGGTGTTGTGAATTTGATCGAGATAAATCACATCATTCCTCGCATAATCCAATTGCCTTGATGTCAACGGACGTTTACTCCAATCACTCCTGGTCTGATCCTTGTCAATCACGACACCACAAAGATCATTGACGATGCTGGAATAGCCTACCGACTCGCTGTAACCGCAAAAAGCAGCTGCAATCTGGGTATCAAACAAACCATTAAACATGAAATTTCCCCGCCTCGCCAATGCCTCCAGATCCTGAAAACATGCATGCAGGATCAAGGTTGTTGTTTCACATTCAAACAGCCTGCCAAGCACATTGAGATTTTTTATGCTCAGTGTATCAATGCCTACCGTTCCGAATTTTGAATGGGCCTGAATCAGACACAGGATTGGATAGTAGGTCTGATAGCGCATGAATTCGGTATCAATGGCAATCCATTCACATGCCTGCCAATCATTAACAAGGTGCCGCAGGCGGTTTTCTGAATCAATAAGTTCCATAACAATCTCCTGGATCAATTATCCTGCATATGATTATCACGATATCGTGATGGCATATGATTATTGCATCATCAAGCGGATTGATACACATGCTCTCTCCCTGTCTTCAACAGCCATCAATTCGGGCATATGCCTTCTTTCCGTTTATGCTGCTCTCCGTCCTTTGCATGAGGGATAGTTCACGCATCCGAGAAATGGCCCATACTTTCCTCGGCGCTCAACCAGCCATCCGTCTATGCATTCCGGACAGGTCGGAAATTCCGCCCCGCAATGACATTGACTGACTCCGGGTGATTGTCCGTTCCGGAGCGGCAAGCCTTCATCGCACGCAGGACATGCCGGCAGGTTTGCACCGCAGTTTTTTCGATGCTCGCACGAATACCGGGATTTTCTATCCAGCAACATGTGTCCGCCACACCTTGAGCAGGGATATCTATGGCAACTGGCCTGCCCCGGTTCCGTGATTTCCGCTACGCCATATTTACTATCCTCAAGCAACTCGTTCACAAAGCATGACGGCTGATCCTTCCTAGCGATGATCGTGACCGATTTGCGTGCTCGGGTGAGGGCTACATAGAATACGCGGCGCTCTTCGGCATACTCGTATGACTCCGGTTCGGGAAGCACGAGGTCAAGCAATGGATCATCAACGATTTCCGATGGCAGCCCTAGGCGCCCGCTGTTGGCACCGAGTATGACCACATGGTCGGCCTCAAGCCCCTTCGAGGCATGAATGGTCTTGAAGGATAAGGACAGACTTGGATATTTTTTGGTCAAACGTGATAACTCAACTGGGTGCTTCCGCTGCCGGCTGTAACGCCCGACCAGAAGCACCGTCGACTTCTCTCTATTTGACCTCTTTAGAATCTGAGAAAGTGCTTTTTCGAGAGAACAATCTCTCTGCCCCCTTCTACTCCAGAGAACCTGGATTGCCGGCGTACCGGAAGTATCTGCCGGGATTACATCCTTCTTGATCTGGAAAGGATTTTTCAGTACGAACCGCCGCGCAGGATATGCGATATTGTCCACGCTTCTAAAGGTGCGCCCGAGGTCCACGGTCTGATAAATGTCCTTGCTGTTTCCGAAGGTGCCGCCGAAGATACGTCCAAAATCACGCATCAGGTGAATGTCGGAACCCGAGAACCGGTAAATCGACTGCCAATCGTCGCCCACGGCAAAGATGCGGCAGTCCGAATTCTGTTTTCTGATAGCAAGGAGAAGATCAGCACGCCCTCCCGAGATGTCCTGGAACTCGTCCACCAGCAAGTGCCTGTATGGACTCCAGTATCGGTTCCCCTTGACATAGTCCGTAGCCCGGGAAATCATGTCATCGAAATCGATATGTCTTCCGAGCCGCGACTGGTATTCCTCGTAGACAGGCTCGAATATGTCCAGAAAAGCCAGCCCTCGTCTACTGTCTCGCAAGTCTTTTGCCTTATTGCGACACTTTTCCAGCGTCAACCCCAATCCCTTGAAGTGTCGAAGGAAGGTGCCGATGGTTCTGGTAAAATCGTCAAA
>VXPI01000234.1 GCA_009839585.1 Gammaproteobacteria bacterium | reverse complement strand
ACCGCAGGCATGGATAGACGGGAACTGATCATCCCGGCTTCTGTACCGAAATCGACTCCGGTGACCTCGTTGTGACCAAGCAGGTCACTGACAAAGTCGATAATTTTGTCACCTTGCCCTGATATGGCACGGGGCTTCAGCGTCAACTGAAATTTACCTTACTCCAAAATATGACCCGAAAGCCCGATTTTTACCAGCCATATTTTGCGATTCCAGCCACGGCAATTTCGCGAAAGCAAGTTTTACAATCAACTGATTAGCAAGATTGACATCGCAGAAATATTCTTCAACGCACAATCCTCGATACGTCTTGTTCTGTGTAGTCAAATCGTGATTTGATAGAATTCGCATTTTCTGGTTCGAATGCCATCTGGACTGTATAATATAATTTCATCCACTTCATTATACCCAGTGCATTCAGGCATGAACGACACATTTCCGAAACTCCTTGTCCACAATGCTCGGCAATTTGCTGATCGACCGGCTATACGAGAGAAGGATCTGGGAATATGGCAAACCTGGTCTTGGCAGGAGATGCATGATGAAATTATTGATTTTGCAAATGGCCTTGCGAGCCTAGGCTTCAAAAGGGGGGACAAGCTGGCCATTATCGGCACCAATCGCCATCGGCTTTACTGGGGTATCTGCGCTACACAATGCCTGGGTGGGGTTCCGGTTCCGGTTTATGCGGATTCAGTGACCGAAGAATTGCGCTATGTACTTGAGCATGCGGAAGCCAGTATTGTCCTTGCCGAAGATCAGGAGCAGGTCGACAAGGTTCTGGAAGTAAAACAGGATGTCAGTCATGTTACCGACATTGTTTACGATGATACGCGGGGGCTGAAAGACTATCTGGAATCATTTCTTCATGATTTTGCCGAAGTTCAGGAACGCGGAAAAAAACATGCAAAAGATTATCCTGATTTTCTTGGGCAGGAGATTGAAAAAGGACAGGGTAGCGATACTGCTATCATACTCTATACATCCGGAACAACAGGAAAACCCAAAGGAGTTGTCCTTACACATGACAATGTGTTGATCACTTCATTGAATAGTGCCAGAGAAGACAGGTTGACCGAAAAAGAAGACATGTTGTCCTATCTGCCCCTGGCATGGGTTGGCGACCATATTTTTTCCTATGGCCAGGCCTACGTCACGGGAATGTGTTCGAACTGTCCGGAAAGCCAGGCGACTGTGCACTGGGACATACGGGAGATTGGGCCAACCTATTATTTCGCGCCACCAAGGGTATTCGAGCAGTTACTGACCAATGTAATGATTCGCATGGAGGATGCCAGTCGTCTCAAGCAACGCCTGTTTCATTACTTCATGGGAGTAGCAAAACGCTGTGGTACGGATATTCTGGATGGTAATCCCGTATCGCTTATGGACCGCATAACCTATAAACTCGGCGACATGCTGGTCTATGCCCCACTCAAGAACACGATGGGTTTCAGCTGCATTCGCGTCGCTTATACGGCTGGTGAAGCCATTGGTCCCGAGATTTTCGATTTTTTCCGGTCACTGGGGGTCAACATCAAGCAACTGTACGGGCAAACCGAGGCTGCGGTTTTTATCACTGCACAGCCCGACGGTGAAGTATATGCCGATACGGTGGGCAAGCCATCTCCCGAGGTTGAGGTCAAGATTACCGATGACGGTGAAGTCATCTATAAAAGCCCTGGCGTGTTTCAATGTTACTACAAGAATGACGAGGCAACCAGGGAAACCAAGAATGAAGAAGGTTGGGTGATGACCGGTGATGCCGGTTACTTTGACGATAAGGGCCACCTCAAGATTATTGATCGGGCAAAGGATGTCGGCAAGTTGACGAATGGGGCACTATTTGCTCCCAAATATATTGAGAACAAACTGAAGTTTTTCCCTGAAATCAAGGAAGCAGTCGCTCTCGGGCGGGATATGGATTATGCATCGATGATCGTAAATATTGATCTCGATGCCGTGGGCAACTGGGCAGAACGCAACAATATTCCCTACTCCAGTTATCAGGAATTGGCGGCCCATCCCCGGGTCTATGAAATGATCAAGGCCAATATAGAACAGGTAAATCGCGATTTGAGTGAGGATCCGGTCTTGTCGGATTGCCAGATACATCGATTCCTGATTCTGCACAAGGAACTTGATGCGGATGATGGAGAACTGACTCGAACCCGAAAAGTCAGGCGCAGAATTATCGCTGAAAAATATGAAATACTGATTAATGCCTTTTATTCTGACGCTACCCAGTGCCGAATTTCAACCGAGGTCACTTTTGAAGACGGTAAAAAAGGCACGATTGACGGCGATATTCGGATTGAGAATACCGAAACCTACAAGCCCCTGAAAGCGGCAAGCTAAACGGAAATTGGACAAGTTAAATGCAAGATACGGTTAGGGAAGACGATATCCTGCTCGAAGTTCGAAATATTTCGCTCTCGTTTGGGGGGGTTACAGCGCTTGAGAATATCAGTTTCGATATTCGCAGGGGAGAGGTGCGTGCCATTATTGGCCCGAATGGTGCAGGCAAAAGCTCCATGCTCAATGTGATCAATGGCTTTTATCACCCGCAAGAAGGTGAAATCTGGTTCGATGGCAAACTGCGGCATCACATGAAACCTCATCAGGTTGCCAGGCTGGGTATTGCAAGGACCTTCCAGAACATAGCCCTGTTCAAGGGCATGAGTACTTTGGATAACCTGATGACCGGCCGACTCATCAACATGCATGCCAATCTGTTTTCGCAGGTGGCCTGGATAGGCCCAGCGCAACGGGAGGAAATTGAGCATCGGCAGAAAGTTGAGGAGATTATTGATTTTCTGAAAATTCAGTCAATTCGGAAGACGCCGGTTGGAAAACTTCCTTATGGCATGCAAAAGCGTGTCGAGCTGGGTCGAGCATTGGCTGCGGAATCCAAGTTGCTTTTGCTGGACGAACCGATGGCCGGGATGAACCTGGAAGAAAAGGAAGACATGTGTCGTTTCGTTCTTGATGTGAACGAGCAGTTCGGAACTACCATAGCCTTGATTGAACATGACATGGGGGTAGTCATGGACATTTCGAATCGGGTGGTGGTGTTAGACTATGGAAAAAAACTCGCTGACAGTTCTCCCGATGAAGTTCGCAATAATCCAGAAGTGATTGATGCCTATCTTGGAGTCAGTCATGACTAGCCAAAATGTTGTGAATAATGTCTGTTCTTTCGGATATGATCGATGACTCCTGATATTCTGAATACCATAGAAGTTATCCTGAACGGCTTGATGACCGGGGTGATGTATTCGTTGGTAGCGCTTGGCTTTGTATTGATTTTCAAGGCATCAGGTATTTTCAACTATGCACAGGGTGTCATGGCACTGTTTGCTGCCTTGACACTGGTTGGTTTCCAGACTGGCCAAATACCCTTTTCTCACCTTATCAACGAAATATTTGGTACCCATGTTCATAATTGGGGACCCGGTTTGAATAGCGTGCTCGCCATATTACTGACTATATTGGTGATGATTCTTTTCGCCTGGCTGGTAGAGAAGCTACTGTTGCAGTACCTGGTCAATCAGGAGCCGATCATTCTGTTCATGGCAACTATCGGTCTTGCATTTTTTATGGAGGGTCTTGGTGACCTGATGTGGGGTGCAGACATAAAAACGCTGGATGTTGGTATTCCGTCTGGTGGTTCTTTCTGGTGGGAAGATGTGACGCGAACCTGGGTATCCGAAGGTTACGAATACTACGGTATGTACATTGATCTTTTGGACGTATGGGCTGCCGGAATCGCTGTATTGCTGGTGACCATTCTTACCCTGTTTTCCCAATATACAAAAACCGGCCGGGCTTTGCGAGCGGTCGCTGATGATCATCAGGCAGCGCTTACTGTCGGTATTTCCCTGAGAAGCATCTGGGTTATCGTTTGGTCAATTGCGGGGTTCGTGGCATTGGTGGCCGGCATCATGTGGGGGTCGAAATCCGGGGTCCAGTTCTCACTTTCCCTGATTGCCCTGAAAGCACTGCCGGTTCTGATACTAGGGGGTTTTACTTCTATTCCGGGTGCCATAATCGGTGGCTTGATTATCGGAGTGGGTGAGAAATTGTTCGAGTTCTGGATTGGGCCGTTGGTTGGAGGCGCTACCGAAAACTGGTTCGCTTATGTGCTGGCATTGTTCTTCCTGATGTTCAGGCCCCAGGGCTTGTTTGGGGAACGCATCATCGAGAGGGTTTGAGACAAATGTTCTATAGGGAATCCGGAGACTTCAAGACATCCTATGTTCAGGACCAGCAGATATTTCCAATCCTGCAGGATCGCGTATTTGTCGCTGTTGTCATCGCATTCGCCTTCCTAGTGGTGCCGTTTCTTATCAATGATTACTGGGAAAAATCGGTTCTTTTACCGGTGTTGATCTGGTCTCTGGCTGCGATTGGCCTGAATATCCTGACTGGCTATTGCGGACAGGTCAGTCTAGGTACGGGGGGGTTCATGGCTGTCGGTGCCTATGCTTCCTACAAGTTCACAACTGCTTTTCCAGAACTTAATCTTTTTATTGTGGTCCTGCTGTCTGGAGGCGTTACCGCGATGGTCGGTATCTTGTTTGGTCTGCCAAGCTTAAGGATCAAGGGATTTTATCTGGCGGTCGCAACGCTGGCTTCCCAGTTTTTCCTGGTCTGGTTGTTCAACAAGGTGCCCTGGTTTTATAACTATTCCGCTTCTGGGCAGATTAATGCGCCTGAGCGATTGATCGCTGGAATCACAATCACTGGACCGAACGCACCACCTTGGGCTACCTATCTGTTTTGCCTCATTTTTGTGGTAGTGCTTGCCTTGATCGCCAAAAACCTGACAAGAGGGCGATTCGGACGATCCTGGATGGCCATTAGAGATATGGATATTGCCGCAGAGATTATCGGTGTGGCACCACTCAAGGCCAAGCTATCGGCTTTTTCGATCAGTTCATTCTATATTGGTATCGCCGGTGCCTTATTCTTTCTGGTATATTTGGGTGCTGTTGAGCCTACGGAGGCATTTGGCATAGACAAGTCCTTTCTGGTGTTGTTTATGATCATCATTGGAGGGCTTGGTTCTATTCTGGGGTCATTTATTGGTGCGGCATTCATGTTTCTGATGCCAGTCTTGATCAAGAATATTATGGTCAACGGTCTTGGCTGGTCACCGGATATTGTTGCTCATTTGATCTTTATGATCGTTGGTGGATTGATTATGTTCTTTCTCATCGTTGAGCCTCATGGTCTTGCACAATTATGGCGGATTGCAAAAGAAAAACTTCGATTGTGGCCTTTCCCGCACTAGTCAATTTTGACGCTACGATCATTCATTGAAATAAATCTTACATTAACAACAACTGGAGGAATTATGAAATTCACGAAATTACTTACCTCGCTGGCATTGTCGATGTCAGTCGCCGGAGTGGCTTATTCCGACTTGGTAATACCATCGCTGGAATACCGAACTGGGCCTTATGCTCCGAACGGCATCCATTTTGCAGATGGATACGCTGACTATTTCACATTACTCAATGAGCGTGATGGAGGAATAGGCGGTGTGCCTGTTCGTTTTTTGCCTTGCGAAACTGCCTACAACACTGAAAAAGGCGTTGAGTGCTACGAGTCAACCAAAGGTGAGGGTTCATTGGTATATCAACCCTTGTCGACCGGTATTACCTATCAGCTTATCCCCAAGGCAACGGCTGACGGGATCCCAGTCCATTCCATGGGGTATGGCCGGACATCTGCAGCAAATGGTAAGGTATTCAGTCACATTTTCAACTATCCGGGAACCTACTGGGATGCAGCTTCAATCATCGTCAAGCATATCCTTGACCAGGAAGGCGGTGATCTCAATGGCAAATCCATAGCATTGGTCTATCACAATTCAGCCTATGGCAAGGAGCCCATTCGTACTCTTGAAGAACTATCAAAAAAGCATGGCTACGATCTGACCTTGATTGCTGTCGATCATCCCGGTCAGGAGCAAAAATCCCAATGGCTCCAGATTCGGCGAGAGCGTCCTGACTATGTCATGATGTGGGGATGGGGAGTAATGAACCAGGTTGCCATACAGGAAGCGGCAAACATTCGCTATCCAATGGAGAATTTCATCGGTGTATGGTGGTCTGCTTCGGAAAATGATGTAATCCCTGTCGGTCAAGGAGCACATGGTTACAAGGCGATTGCCATGCATGGTGTGGGGGATGATTACCCGCTATATGATGACTTGAGAAAATATGTACTGGATGCTGGAAAAGCAGCCGGAGATGGTTCAAATCTGGGCAAGGTTCTTTACAACCGTGGACTATATGCCGCCATGCTTGCCGCCGAGGCCATCCGCACAGCACAAGGGATTAGCGGTAATGCCGACATT
The DNA here is from genome assembly GCA_009839585.1 of Gammaproteobacteria bacterium. Classification (GTDB taxonomy): domain Bacteria; phylum Pseudomonadota; class Gammaproteobacteria; order Arenicellales; family Poriferihabitantaceae; genus Poriferihabitans. Next base: position 1,373 of record VXPI01000234.1, on the reverse strand, counting down.
ACTTCTGAGCAAATGCGTGACGGTATGGAAGCACTCAGCATTGATGCGGCACGTTTGGCGGAATTGGGTCTGCCCAACTTTGGGCCACCTATTCAGGTAACTTGTGAAAATCATGGTGGACCGGGTCTTGGAGCGATTCAGCAATGGGATGCCAACACCCAGAGCTGGTCACTGATCACGGACTTCGCAGGCGCTGACCGTGAGGTAGTGGATGCCCTGATTGCAGAGGATTCAGCTGCATTTGCCGCTGAAAACAACATTACCCCTCGAGGCTGTTAGGCCGTTATATTTAATCAGGATAAACATATTCGGGGTAACCATCACCCCGAATATGTTCCTTGTTCGATTGGTATTTTTTGATGTCTGTCGATACGAATGTCGTTCTAACTGTCAATAATATCGAGGTCATTTACGATCACGTTATTCTGGTGCTTAAAGGCGTGTCGCTTGAAGTACCCGAAGGCGGAATTGTTGCCCTGCTCGGTGCAAACGGTGCCGGCAAGACTACCACTATCAAGTCCATATCCAATATCCTTGGTACCGAAAGAGGGGAGGTAACCAAGGGTTCCATTGAATTCATGGGTGAGAAAATCGAGAATCTCACCCCGACCGAGCTGGTGAAACGTGGCGTGGTGCAGGTCATGGAAGGACGCCACTGCTTTGAACACCTGACGGTTGAGGAAAACCTGCTGACTGGAGCTTATATTCGCAAGGAAAACAAGAAACAGATCCGTGATGACCTGGAAATGGTGTATTCGTATTTTCCAAGGTTGAAGCAGCGAGCCAGCAGTCAGGCTGGCTATACATCCGGTGGTGAGCAACAGATGACGGCAGTCGGTCGAGCCTTGATGGCCAGGCCAAAGGTTATTCTGCTTGATGAGCCTTCAATGGGGCTTGCTCCTCAACTAGTTGAAGAGATCTTCGAAATTGTCCGTGACCTGAATGAAAAGGAAAAAGTCACCTTTCTGCTAGCAGAACAGAATACCACTGTGGCTTTGCGTTATGCAACTTATGGCTACATTCTGGAGAACGGACGTGTGGTCATGGATGGCGAGGCACATTCCCTGGCTGAGAACGAAGATGTCAAGGAATTCTACCTCGGGATCAGTGGTGGGGACAAAAAGAGTTTCAGGGATGTAAAGCATTACCGGCGAAGAAAGCGCTGGCTGGCTTGACAGATTCAGGGTTGATCCAGTTCACGATGCCGGTAACTCCGGTTTGAATCCTATATTGTCTGAACCGAGAGATATTCTTCGGCACACAGGCTCATATCCCCGTCCAAACCAATGAGCGATTATTTCGACGAACTTGAAATACGAAGCAAGGAAGAACGCGAACGTTCCTTCATTGATGCATTGCGGGCACAACTGGTC
>VXPI01000184.1 GCA_009839585.1 Gammaproteobacteria bacterium | reverse complement strand
AAGGTTTTATACCCTTTTTTCCTGCTTTTTTCCATTTCTATTTTGAGATTAGGGCCAGAAGAGAGGCTACCGGATCATCATTTGGCACTGCCCCGTATCGCCCCTGACGATATCCCAATTCGATATTGTCATCCTTTCTTGATTGAAAGTCTGTAAGCGGGTATATGTCTGTGCAACCATGCTTGTTTTTCTCAGCAAACCAGATCTGATCCCTCCGAAGTAGATCTGACTTTATTAGGTTGGTGTTATGCGTTGTTGCAAGGAGCTGTGCGCCATTTCTGTTTAACTCCCGAGAGCTAAATAATTGCAGTACCGCCTGACTAGCGATGGTGTGCAGGCTGAGCTCCAGTTCATCGACGAACATAGGTGCTCCTTTGTCAATCGCCTTGAATACATCGCATAGTATCGTCAGCATCCTGCGCGTACCGGAACTTTCCAGATCCAAAGTGAAGTACACCTCTTTATCATCCTTCCCGCGATGAGCGAGTTCAAGTTCTTCAACCTGTCGTCTATTACCCTTTTCAAATTCGGATGTCACGACAAGCGTAGTTGACTCTTCCGGAATGGATTCCCGTAAAACATGCTCTGTGTCCGAATCAAGCGTTGGATTACGCCGGTACCCGCAAACTCCCGTATCAATGGAATTCAGGAAATCGATCACCCGATGATCAACCTCTGCATTTCTCATTTTCGATAATTTTGGCATTTCCCCAGGTGGTTTCAAATGTGTTCCAGTGAATACCAGATTTTCAAAATACTCATGGATCCGGGTCAAAAGTCCGTGATTGTTCTGTGCAGCAACTGACAGGAACAAGCTGTTTGGACGTGCAAGCTCGGCAATACTATGTTTCTGTCCCTTAAAGCTACGTCCAAAATCAAATTGTTGCTCGTATCGCTCGAAGAGTTTCTTGCTGTGGTTTCTCGGTCTTTCATAAAGCCACTCAGAGGTAAAAGACCTGTCCATAGCCTCAAACCCATAGTAATAAGACACACCCTCAAGCACAAAATCGATTTCAAAGATTGATGGTTTTTTTGAGTAATCTGTGTCTAGAGCGAATGCTTGTCGCGGAACTTTACCACTCCGGCTTCCTATGATGTGTGACCACAGAACCAGCCACCTCATTGTTTCCATAGCGTTGATCATATTTGTCTTGCCAGACGCATTAGCACCATAGATCATGGCCACCGGGACAACAGCGCAACTCTTCACGGCATCGCAAGGGATCAGGCTATCGTCCTGATCTCTCAGTCTGGACGCTACAAAAGATATTTCTTGTCTTTCAGGAATTGATCGGTGGTTTTCTACTGCGAAACGCAACAACACTTTTTTCATCTCTTTTCATCTCATTTATACGGAATTATAGTAGAATTCGTGAAAAAATCACAAAAATATTCGAAAATACACTTTTATTTTGTTATCAGGCCATCCTGAAGGGTCGGCATCTATTCCATCGCTGGGCTACACGCTGGCTTGAGCGAATCCTGAATGCCGATCACGGCAATGGAGAACTATCGGTGCGGGACTGTTCCTGCGGAGGACTGTTAGTAGCTCAAGGGCCGGTTTACCTGCCAGTTCATGACCGTAGCGGCCTGTTGGCACTTGATCGTGCCTGCTGTTACTGTTCCGACTCAGGGGCTTGATGATCGTTCTGTCTCCTCGGGTGTCCAGCGCATGATTGGGCTGGTCAGTGCTCTCAAAAGTTTCGCTGAATCGCAGTATCTGCTTCGGGAACTGGTAAGGGTCAGTGTCGGTACCAGTCATATGGAACGCACGGTCGAGACCCTGGGATACCGAATTGCCCGAGACTAGCAGAAACGACTCAACCTAACCAGTCGCTGGTCGGAAGACCGTATCCTGCAACTCAAGGCCGGCGATATCGAGGAACTGATCCAAGATCTGGAGGGCGAGTCATCCCGGCACGAGTCCGTGGATACGGTGATCGATTACTGTCAGCACAACGCCGAGCGCATGCGCCGTCCTCGTTCCGCGATCAGGAGTTGTGCATCTCAAACACAGTAGTAGAAGCCGGTTGCAGGAACGACATCGGTACCCAGATCAAGCGGGGCGGCATACACTGGACAGTGAAGGGTGCAAACGAAATGACAGCACTGCGTTGTTATGTCAAGGGCTACTACCATGATGACTTTCGGTACGGAAAAATGACCAAATCCTGAAGTGTATCTTAATTCCAATATAGCCCCATCCTGATCAATAATCCCTAATCCCAAAATAGAGATTTTTTTGCCCGTCTCGGCCCGGAAAGTCTCTATTTTGGGATTAGGGATAATAGTAGCTATTGAATGATCAAGGCCATATGGCATATTCCAATGAGTCGAACTATCGGAATGAGTGACTGCCATGAAATCAGCGCTAAAAATCCTAAACAATTCGCTATACTCCGACCATCCTGAAAGAACAATTAACCCAAACGGTGGAATATGGATCCCGGCTTAATCATTACGGGAGCAGGGCGAGGTATCGGTGCCGCAACAGCACTTCTGGCCGCACAGGCCGGGTGGCGTGTGCTCATCAATTATCACCAAAACCGGCAGGCAGCGGAATCTATCTGTGAACAGGTCCATAACCGTGGGGGGTATGCCGTGATTTATCAGGCAGATGTTGCTGATGAATCCCAGGTGAAAGAGATGTTTGTATTTGCCAACCATCAACTTGCTCCCATCGGTGGGCTGGTGAATAATGCAGGCACGCTTGAGACCTCGATGCGGCTTGAGCATATGGATGGAGCACGATTTGATCGCATATATGCAACCAACGTCAAAGGCAGTCTTTTGTGTGCCCGGGAAGCAGTTCGATGCATGTCCGTTCGGCATGGTGGTCAGGGAGGGTCCATCGTTAATGTGTCTTCTATCGCAGCCCGTTTGGGAGGCCCCAATGAATATGTGGACTATGCGGCATCCAAAGGCGCGATAGATACCTTGACCGTGGGCCTGGCCAGTGAGCTGTCTGAAGATGGAATTCGGGTCAATGCGGTCCGCCCGGGGTTGATCGATACGGAAATCCATCAGCTGTCCGGTGATCCGGGTCGAATCAACAGAATTTCGGAACACATACCCATGAAACGTCCTGGCTCAGCCGAAGAGGTTGCAAATTCAATTGTATGGCTGCTCTCCGATCAGGCCTCCTACTGCACAGGCACCTTTATTGATTGTTCCGGAGGGCGATAGACAGTGCTGGATTCCGTACAACAGGAAAATGGGAATGGGGTAGACTTGATCTATGTCCACGACCCGATGTGTAGCTGGTGCTGGGCATTTCGTCCACAACTCGATAGGATCCTGCAATCACTGCCCGACAATATCCGGGTCGTTCGGTTACTGGGTGGTCTGGCACCCGATTCGAACGAACCCATGCCAGAGACCATGCGTCAGCATCTGCAAGAGGTCTGGCGAACCATTGCCCACGCAGTGCCGGGAACCAGGTTCAATTTTGATTTTTGGCAGGACTGTATACCGAGGCGTTCCACCTATCCAGCATGTCGAGCCGTGATCGCTGCCCGCAATCAGGGTATTGAGTGGGACGAAAAAATGGTCCGGGCAATCCAGCAGGCATACTATCTTGAGGCACGCAATCCATCGGAGGAACAGACCCTGATTGAAATCGCCAAGACCATCGGTCTTGATGACAGGCGTTTTTCACAGGACCTTGGTTCAACACAGACACAAGGCACGCTACTGGATGAGATCACGCTGTCCAGGAATCTGGGCATATCCGGCTTCCCCTCCCTGATGCTGAAACAGGGCAATAGGTTGAGTCGCATTCCGGTGGATTACACCGGTCATTTATCCACAGTGGAAGCAATCAAATCGACCTTGAGCATCAACTAAGCGGGTCGTTTGGCGATCATTACTTTCCCAAATGAAGCATAGGCACTAGCCCCAAGTCTGGAAAGTGGACGAATCCGGTCGGCCAGAATCGACAGACGATTCCTGGAATCGTATTTCACACAATCGTCTGAGACATAGACAGTATCAATCTGGGCAAATACCAGATGCTGCTGATTATGGGTTCCGATTTGTTCAATTTTGTGAACGTGGCTCATGAAGGCAACCTTGCAGTTGGTCAGGCGGGGTAGGCGGAAGTTTTCAACATCGGACAATTCGAGATTCCCGGCTTCGACCTCGGAGACTCCGGGGGGCAAGGTTGCTGAACTGAGATTCAGATCAGGCAGTTGATCAGAGCTTGCAATATGAATCACTAATTCTGGTCGTTCGAATGCATTTCGCAGGGTATCCTTGTGAGCCCCATCATCCTGAAGACCTATGGAAATCATCACTAGTGGCGGATCGCTGCACACAGCATTGAAATAGGAAAAGGGTGCCAGATTCAGTGAGCTATCCTGATTTTCACTGAGTACCCAGGCGATTGGACGAGGCAGCACCGTCTGAGTCATCGTGAAATAGACATTCGGCGTATTCAACTCTGATAAATTGATGAGCATGATTTATAGCACTGGTTTGAACAAGTCGGTTATTATAATCAGTGCAATGCCGCAATTCTGCAATCCCGTCAAGTCATCGAGTTCATGCCAGTTACAAGCCAATATGCTGTTCCGTTACCACTGGTTCCATACCTTCCTGTCAGGAATTCCGATCTTCGTTTTCCAGTGCACCGAATATATTGTGTTGGACGGAATTATACGGATCATGCCATTGAGATGGGGCAAGACCCAAATCGCGAAACTCCTTTCTTTTTCCAGAAGAATGCCGATAACCTGGTGACCAACAACGGAGACTTTCCGTACCCTCCGGTCAGCAAGGAAGTGCATCACGAGATTGAATTGGTAGTGGCCATGGGAAATGGAGGAACCGATATCGCGAGGGAGAATGCTCTCGATCATGTCTGGGGCTATGCAGTGGGACTGGATATGACCAGACGTGACATGCAAAGCGAGATGAAGAAAGCCGGAAGGCCGTGGGAGATTGGAAAGGCCTTTGAGCATTCGGCGCCTTGCAGTGATGTGGCCCCAGCCTCTGAAATCGGCCACCCAAATGAAGGCCGTATCCAGCTCAAGGTCAATGGTGAAGTCAGGCAGTTGGGTAATTTCAACCAATTGATCTGGAAAATCCCCGAAATCATTATGGCCCTGTCTGGCTTGTTTGAATTGAAACCCGGGGACTTGATTATGACCGGAACCCCGGCAGGTGTAGGTGCAGTCAGTAGAGGCGACCTATTGGAGTGTTTTATTGAAGGTGTGGGGGAAATGACAACGCAGGTTGTCTGAGAATGATGAATACACAGAACACGGAGTCCTTGAATCCGGTAATGGCCGAAGTGTTTCGCGAGAACACTCTGGAGTCCTGGCATCGGGGCGCTGCAGTGGTAGTCGACAGTCTTGGGCAAACAGTCCTTGCTTTTGGCGATGTTGAGCGAATTATCTTTCCCCGATCAGCCATTAAAATGTTTCAGGCTATTCCGTTGCTTGAATCCGGGGCTGCCGAGCATTTTTCCTTGACAGCACGAGAAATCGCATTGGCCTGTGCTTCACACAATGGCGAGCCCGAACATGTTCTGGCCGTTCAAGACTGGCTTTCATCGTTGGGTCTGAGTGCCGATGACCTGGAAAATGGTCCATCGCGACCCTATTCTGCAAAGGCCTTTCACGAATTATTGAAAGCGGGAGAGAAATCAACCCGTGCTCACCATAATTGCTCCGGCAAACATGCCGGTATGCTGACAATGGCACGATATCTGGGGTTGGATGTGCATGGGTACACTCATCCGGAGCATGGTGCCCAACAAGTCTGGATGGAGGTGATGTCTGACTTTGCGGGCCTGGATGTAACCACCATGGATTGTGGCAAGGACGGTTGCGGTGCTCCCGCCATAACCATGCCGTTGATCGCATTGGCCCGGGCTTGCGCAAGATACTCTGACCAGAGTCAGTTGCCGAAGGGAAGGGCGCAAGCCGTGCAGAAGATAATCACGTCAATTTCGGAGCATCCCTGGATGATCGCAGGAACAGGACGATGTTGTACTGACGTTATCGATCTGACAAAGGGCCGGGTTCTGGTCAAGACCGGTGCGGAAGCTGCCTACTGCGGGTTTATTCCCGACAGAAATCTTGGCCTGGCATTAAAGATTGATGATGGGTCAACCCGAGCGAGTCAGGTTGCCCTGGGTCAACTATTGCTGAAGGTCGGTGCTATTTCTGATGATGAGTACCAGTTTCTGGGCAATTACTTCAAGCCGGCTGTTGTAAACAGCAACAAGGACAGGACAGGTTATATTGTTCCATCCGGAATCTGGAACGAGTAGGGAGCATTTCAGAACAGGTCCCCGCCTTGTGTAGCGAGACAAGGGTCAGCCTGGCTCAAAAGACCTGCTATATGAAATATCCACTCAGCCGTTCCAACGCAAGATCAATGTCGGATCTGGTGACGTCCTTGTGGGTGACTAACCGGATTGGGTCACGTCCAGTAAACAATACACCTCTTGATTCAGCGTAGCTGGCGAACTCATCATGGTTCCCGCTTTTCAGGCGAAAAAAAACCATGTTCGTTCGGGCTTTGCCGAACTCAATACTGATATCTTCGAATCCAGAGATCCCAGTGGCCAGATATTCCGCATTTGCGTGGTCCTCACTTAGTCTTGAGACATTGTGATCAAGTGCATAAATGCCGGCTGCAGCGATTATGCCGGCTTGACGCATTCCCCCGCCGACCACTTTTCTCCAGCGTCTGGCATTGTCGATAAATTCATGACTTCCAGTCAATACCGAACCGATTGGAGCCCCCAGGCCCTTGGACAAACAGATGGATACACTATCAAAATGTCTGGTCAGTTCCATCACATCGACCTTTAGTTCGGTTGCTGCATTAAATATCCGTGCACCATCCATATGAAGAGCCAATCCGTTGCGATCACAGAGATGCCGCATTTCCTGACAGTAGGGCACTGATATTGCCATCCCATCTGTGGTGGTGTTTTCCAGTGCAATCAATCTGGTTTTGGCGAAGTGGAAGTCATCTTCCTTGATCAGGCTTTGTATGCGTTCCGGGTCGAGCGTGCCATCCGGGTTTCTTTCCATGGGCTGGGGTTGAATTCCGCCGAGCGCTGCGGCTCCTCCTCCTTCATACTTGTAGGTGTGGGCAGTCTGTGCCACGATATATTCGTCTGCACGGTTGCAGTGCGTAAGCAATGCAACCAGATTGCTCTGGGTACCGGATGGAAAGAACAGCGCATCTTCATGTCCGGAAATCCTGGCGACTTTTGACTGAAGTCGGTTAATGGTTGGGTCTTCACCGTAGACATCGTCGCCTATTTCTGCCTCTTGCATTGCCTGCATCATGTTTGCGCAGGGGCGAGTCACGGTATCACTTCGAAGGTCAATAACTGGTTTGTCCACAATAGATCAGAATAGGTTGTGATTGTTGCTTGATTCGCAGATTCGTTGATGATCAAGTTCGTATCAGAGTATAGTGTGCGAGGGGGCGAATTTCATGCAGTATTGACTGAAAATATCCGAAAATCATTTCAGTCATATTCATGAAATGAGTGTGATTACGCGTCTCCCCAATTTTGCTCCACATAGCCGATTATCTTTTCACGCTAATGTTATTATCTTTTCACGCTAATGTTCCCATTCCATTATTTCATTGACCAAGACCCGGCTATGCAGGTTCAGAGATATGTGAGACATTTTAGGCATACTGCCTGCATCTCAATCAGAATAGCAAGCCTTGAGCAATTTGGTCAAAGCCCCGCTGCATGCAGACCTTGA
>VXPI01000390.1 GCA_009839585.1 Gammaproteobacteria bacterium | reverse complement strand
ATGCAGGGCGCTGAACGCATTTCCATGTTTTCTATTTTTGGATTAGGGAGACAACGGACATCGACAACATTTATGTACTTCGCAAGCAACGCCGAAAGCGAAATGAACCGAAGAACCCGATTTATGCAGGCGTAGTAAAACATCTACTGGATGCTATTCGAATAAAACTGAATTCAACCAGCATGTCTGTAGACAAACGCATTACCTCTCTTGGATACATTCGTCAATAGACTCTATGCCAAATGAGAGAAACAACATGAAACCCAAAAGAACCGTCAAATTACCCGACCGCAGCTACCAGCCGAAGAAGGCCGAGCTAGAAGAAAAGATCAAGCTGGATGTTCCCGGCGATACTGTCGAGGAAAAGATGAACAACTTTGCCGATGCAATCCTACGTCCGGCAAAGGTTCAGTTCAGTCGCAAGAAATAGCCAGATCCCTTCATTCCGCCCCGTTTCAGGCCGGGGCTTCGCCACTATTGTATATAATTCCCCATTTTTACACCTCACACCTGAATTCGGGGATGGCGTATAAAGTATATAATTCCCCAAATCCTGGTCAGATCAGGACATCTGGCTGGGCTGAACTCATCTGGAACATTGAACAGGCAGGAGTAATCCGTATGGATCAAGATGAATTTGATCGAATCAGTAGCGGCTATGTGTCCGATCCGCTCAGTTCATGGTCTCTCAATGCGAACTGCTACAGCGATGCAAAATTCCTGGATATCGAGAAAAGCCAGATTTTTCACCGTAGCTGGCAGTTTTTTTGTCATGCTGAAAAACTCATGCAACCCGGAAGCTACATCACCGCCCAAATCCAGGGGCAGAGCATCTTTGCTGTTCGCGATCATGATGATCAATTAAGAGCGTTCTACAATGTCTGCAAACATCGCGGGCACGAGTTACTGGAAGGTGAAGGCAACCGGAACCTGATTGTCTGCCCCTACCACGCATGGAGCTATCGACTTGATGGAACCCTGCAAGTTGCGCGCCGTTCTGAGTACATCAGCAATTTTGACCCGAAAGACGTTTGTCTCGATGCTGTTCAAATCGAGATTTTTTGCGATCTGGTATTTGTGAATCTAGACCCTGAAGCGGAGCCGCTGTCAATACAATCCGGAAACTTGGCAGAGGAGATTCGTTCTTATGCGCCGGATATTGCTGATCTCAGTTTCGCCCATCGCTTGACCTACAATATCCAGGCAAACTGGAAGACAGTTGTGGATAATTTTCTGGAATGCTACCACTGCCCGGTCGCACACAAGGATTTCTGTACTCTGGTGGACATGGATAGCTACAAGGTCCGTACTCACGGTATTTATTCCAGCCATATGGCCAAGGCCGGCATGTCGGACAATCAGGCCTACGACGTAACCAATGCAACGGTTACCGATCATGCGGTCTGGTATTTGTGGCCAAACACGGCACTGTTGCGTTATCCGGGAAGAGGGAACTTCATGGTCTGGAAATTCATCCCGGCGGGACCTGAGCAGACCTATGAAGAATTCGATTTCTTTTACGAAACCGGGCAGCCCATTGAGGCAGAGCTCGAGACAATTCGCTTTATTGATGAGGTTCTGCAACCCGAGGATATCGGATTGGTGGAAAGCGTACAGAGAGGAATGCGCACACCCGGCTTCAAGCAAGGGCGTTACCTTGTCGATCCTGATCAAAGCGGCATGAGCGAACATGCGGTGCATCATTTTCATGGTCTGGTCTTAGATGCCTACAGGAGAGCCTGTTCGGCATGAGTGCAGGAAAAGACCACCCTCTGCGCGACCGGGTTGCAATCGTCACCGGTGGTTGTGGGGGGATTGGCCAGGCGATTTGTGAGCGGCTATTCAAGGAAGGTGCCAGAGTGTATGCTGCTGACCTTGTCAGGCAGACGCATCCTGATGTCAAATACATTGAACACGATGTGACCTGCGAGCAAAGTGCGATTGACCTGATGCAGCACATCCAGAGCCATCATGACCGACTCGACATTCTAGTCAATGCGGCGGGAATTGAAATCGAAAAAACCATTGAGGAGACAACTCTGGATGAGTGGAACCGGATTTTCGCAATCAATGTGACCGGTACTTTCCTGACTTCGAAATACGCACTTGCCTTGATGCGCAAGACCGGTGGTTCTGTCATCAATTTCGGTTCCTATGACGGGTTCATTGCTGACCCCAAACTGGCAGCCTACTGTGCAACAAAAGGAGCAGTGCATGCCCTGACCAGGGCCATGGCATGTGACCATGGACCCGAAAATATCCGGGTGAATGCCATCTGTCCGGGCTTTATTGATACTCCCATGTTAAAGAGTTTCTTTGGTGAAGGAGGTGATAGTGAACGATACTACGAGGCAGCGCGAGAAGTTCACCCGATCCATCGCTATGGAACCCCTGAGGATGTTGCAAATCTGGTATTCTGGTTAGCGGGTGATGAGGCGGGCTATGCTACAGGGCAGTTGTGGGTGCTTGATGGGGGGTTGACTGCTCAGGTGCAGCAAATGCGGTTATAAGTAACGGATTGCCGGAGATTGATGCCGGATCAGCGTTGTGAATCATTGTCCATTGCAGGGGAAACCATGTCGAAATCCGTAATCATTACCTGCGCAGTTACTGGGGGTATCCACACCCCAAGTATGTCGCCATACCTGCCGATTACTCCGAAGCAGATCGAAGATGCCGCGGTGGGAGCCTGTCAGGCTGGCGCTTCGATTATTCATCTGCATGCACGTGATCCTGATAATGGTCGACCTGATTATCGACCCGAGACGTTTATGCAATTTCTGCCGGGTATTCGGAATCGGTGTGATGCGGTGGTGAATGTATCGACCGGTGGTGGTCTCGGGATGTCTATCGAGCAGCGTCTGGCGGCGGCTCTGAAAGCCAGTCCGGAAATGGCATCCCTGAATATGGGTTCTCTCAACTTCGGAATATTCCCGATGGCACAGAAGCATGATTCATGGAAATACGACTGGGAACAGCCGTTTCTGGAAATGACGCGAGACTTCATCTTCCCGAATACATTCAAGACCATTGAATATGCATTGAAGGAGCTCGGTGAGCAACACGGTACGCGCTTCGAGTTTGAATGTTACGATCTTGGACATCTTTATAATCTGGCGTATTTCGTAGATCGCAAGTTGATCGAACCACCCTTGTTCATACAGTTGATATTCGGCATCCTGGGTGGGGTTGGTGCCGACCTCGACAACCTTCTGCATATGCATCAAATCGCATGCAAATTGTTTGGTGATGATCATGAATGGTCAGTCCTGGCAGCGGGTCGGCATCAGATGCCATTTGCAACCAGGGCCTATGAAATGGGCGGTAATCTCAGGGTTGGTCTTGAAGACAGTCTGTGGATCGACAAGGGTGAATTGGCAGTCAGTAATGCCCAGCAGGTCCAAAAGATCAAATCCGGCATAGAGTCATCAGGACTTGAAGTGGCAACCCCTGATCAGGCCCGCCAACGGCTGGCACTCAAGGGTTCAGGTCAAGTTGGATTTTGAGCAATGGCAGACAATCAGCGAACCAGGACTCTCGCTGGAAAATCCGCAGTAATCACCGGTGGTGGCCGGGGTATCGGTCGGGCGATTGCCGAAAGATATATACAGGCAGGCGCTTCGGTTGTTTGCTGTGCGCGCAGTGATAGGCCGGATGATTACCCTTCTGAAGCACATTGGTTGAAAGCCGATGTATCGTGTACAGGGGATGTACAACGATTGCGAAGCACGGTCGAGAGGCTATTCGGCAAGTTGTCAATCCTGGTGAACAACGCCGGTGTGCAGATCGAGAAAACCATTCTTGAAACCACCGACCAGGAGTGGCAGACGCTGATGGGGGTTAACGCTTTTGGAGTGTTCGCATGTTCCCGGGAGCTGATTCCGCTTATGCATGAAGGGGGCGTGATTATCAATATGGGATCGATATCAGGAAATACCGCTGACCCCGGTCTGGCGATTTATAATGCATCGAAAGCATTCGTGCATGGCTTGACGCGGTCAATTGCAGTTGATCATGGCCCCGGGATTCGATGCAATGCTATCTCGCCCGGCTGGATTATGACCGAGATGGCCGATGCTGCATTCTCTGTTGCAAAAGATCCCGCAAAGGCAAGGCAGGATGCTTTGGCGAGACATCCGGCTGGCCGATTCGGAAAACCGTCAGATATAGCAGAGCTGGCAACCTGGCTCGCTTCGGATGCTGCATCCTTTGCAACCGGGCAGTGCTATACGCTGGATGGCGGGTTGACTGCCGTATCACCGCTTCATCCGGGTCTCGAGTAGATCAGGTGGATCCCGGAAATATGCCAGAGATTGAGGAAGTTGCAGTATTAGGTGCCGGAGTGATCGGTTCAAGCTGGACCGCATTATTCCTGTCGGCCGGGTTGCGCGTCCATGTCTACGATCCCGCTCCAGAGAGCGAACAGCGCTTGAGGGATTATGTCGGGGCAGCCTGGCCAACCCTTGAAGCGCTCAACATGACCGGACATGGCAACCCTGATGCCCTGCATATCCACGCCAGCGCCAGTCTGGCAGTCGAAAATGCACAATTTGTCCAGGAGTGCGTGCCGGAACGTCTTGATCTGAAATTCACCCTGTTCAAGGACATTGAAGCACACCTCGGGCAAGATGCGGTCGTTGCTTCATCGGCTTCCGGATTGATGCTGAGTGAGATGCAACGTGGATGGAAAAATCCTTCCCGGTTTCTTCTCGGGCATCCTTTTAATCCACCACACCTGATTCCCCTGGTGGAATTGTTGATCAATTCGAAAACCGCGGATGGCGTTCTCGAGATTGCTGAACAGTTCTATAAACGAGTTGGCAAGATCACGATTCGGATCAACAAGGAAGTTCCTGCACATGTTGCTAACCGACTTCAGGCCGCGCTGTGGCGTGAGGCAGTCAGCCTGGTCGAAAACGGGGTGGTTTCGGTTGAGGATGTTGACAAGGCGGTCTGGGCAGGCCCCGGACTCAGGTGGGCAGCAATGGGTCCGCACATGCTGTTCCATCTCGGTGCTGGTCCCGGTGGTCTCAGTGAGTTTTGCAGGCGGTATTCAGACAGTTTCAAAAGATGGTGGGACGATCTTGGCGAGGTCGAATTGACGGAAGATTTGGCCAAAACGCTGTTTGATGGAGTTATTGAGGAAGGCAGGGGTGAGACCACGCAAGAGCTAGGTAAAAGGCGCGATGCAATGATCGTTGGGTATTTGCAAAGCCGGCAGCTTCGCGGTCCGAGTGATTGATTGTCTGTCTGTGGCCTGGAACCGGTCGTTATGGCGTAAACTTGAAGCAGTAGTGTAGCCATGCCATATCGGCCTCATGAATCGCAGATTGTAATTTTGTAACTGATGCGGAATCAGATAACGCAGTATGAGATACGACAATATACTTGAGTGTATCGGCGAGACCCCTGTCGTGAGACTGAACGAGCTTGGACGTGATACCGGTGCTAATCTATGGGTCAAGCTGGAAAGCTTCAATCCCGGCGGGTCGGTCAAGGATCGCCCGGCACTTCGCATGATTGAAGATGCCGAAGCCGATGGCCGTCTGAAACCCGGAGACACGATTATCGAACCTACCTCCGGAAATACCGGCATTGGCCTGGCTATGGTATCCGCGGTCAAGGGTTACCGGTCCATATTCGTGATGTCCGAGGATATGAGTGAGGAGCGTAAACTGATTCTCAAGATCTACGGTGGAGAGGTCATTCTCACTCCTGCCGAGAAAGGCACAGTGGGTGCCATTGAAGAGGCAAGACGGCTTGAGAAAGAGAAGGGGTATTTTTTTGTGGGGCAACACTACAACCCATCCAATCCCCAATCACACGAACAGACAGCCTGCGAGATCGAGAGGGATTTTGGTTCTGATCTGGCAGCTGTGATACTGACTACTGGAACCGGTGGAACGATTAGCGGTTTGTCCAGATTCCTGCGGCCCGGCAATCCTGATCTTGAAATCGTGGCCACAGAACCTGCTGACTCACCGATACTCAGTCAGGGCATAGCGTGCAAGCACAAGATTATGGGGACCGCACCCGGTTTTATACCTGATACGCTTGACATGAAATCGTTCGATCGGATTATTCCAGTCACCACCCGGCAGGCTTATGACACAACTCGTAATCTCGCCGAACAGGAGGGAATTCTGGCTGGAATCTCCTGTGGGGCTGCGACCTGGGGGATGCTGGAACTGGCTCGTTCCGGAGAATACAAGAACAAGAATCTACTGGCGATTCTGGCAGATACTGGAGAGCGGTATTTGAGCACAGACGTCTGGGATTAGACATTTTTAGCGGGGGCTATCTCCCATCACGCCCATCCCGGGGAGCTGCTGTTTCACAGGTGGGCCTGTCCATTCAAAGAGGCCTTGAGATCCGGGAACGAACTTTTGCCATTTTAGGGGCCGATATTGCCTGGACATTTTCACGCCATGCGGTAATTGCTCCGGCTCCGGCGATCAACACCATTCCGACTACATCAAGTCCACTGGGCCACTCATCGAAGATGATCTTGCTCCAGAGTGCGGCAAAAATCAGATAGCTGAAATCCACCGGCGCCAGCCAGCTGCTTTCTGCAGTTTGGTAAGCCCGTCCAAGGCAGATATTTCCGGTGAGGTTAAGGATTGATGTAAGAATTATCAGAACCAGAATCCCGAGTGTTAGTTCTGGCCATCCTATCGCAACAAATGGCATTGCTGCCTGCACCGATAGCGGAAGAGGAAACAAGCCCAGCAATACGGTTCCGACAATCCCTGATATGGTAAATCCGACTGCGACAAAAAAAGCCAGGGTTAATGGGCTTTCGTACCGACAGGCATGGCGGATGGTAATGATGTTTGCGGCATAGAAGAGGCCAGCGACAATCGGGAGCAACTGGACAGTTGAAAAGTCATCATGCCAGGGCTCGAAGACGAGCAACGCACCCAGTAATCCAGCGCCCAGGGAACTGATGCGCCATATGCCGACTTTTTCACCAAGCAGGGGGCCAGCGAGTATGGTAACAAACAGTGGGTAGGTGTAAAGTCCTGCGCCCATTTGAGACAAGGACAGGAAGGGGGCTCCAGCAAAGAAGCAAAACATCGTGCAAATCAAGAGAAAGGACCGGAGGCAGACAGCTTTCGGGTTTTGGGGAATCAGCAGGGCGAATCCACCTCCAACTGCTGCAAGAATCACCGTGAAGATGATATTGCCTATGGAACGCAATGTCTGGATTTGCCAGAACGACGAATCGGAGGACATCAGCTTGATTAGCGAATCCTGAAAGCCCAGAGTGAGTACTCCAACCAGCACTAGCCCTAATGCAAGAATTGGCCGATCCTCTCTGGACCGTTCAAAAAGAGGGATTTTCATGCCGGCAAAGGGGTGGAGTTCGTTTTGGCAGGAGTTGCATCATGCAAATTTGAAGATTTGACAGTCTGCCCGAAGTCTACAGAATTTGATCGCGAATCGGTGTACCAATTCCAGTCATGAAGCGGAAAATCTCGAAGAGTCGAGAGTGATTCTGGTAATCGCTTAACTGGCCTAACAGAGCGTATAGCATAGCTACGCGTAATTGTAAATTCTGATTCACATGATGGCGATATGCACAGTTGAAATCTGGAACGGTATCGCAGGCAAAAACGCATTCTTGAATTGAAAGTGGCGGAATGACAAAAAATTCCGTAGTACTGGTCAAGGTTTTTTGGCGAAAGACCAGGACGGCTTGCTCACACCAACGCGGCAATCACAACTATCCCATGCCTGCAACTACTGGTACAATATCGGGCAAGTCGGCCTATGCGACCAATAC
>VXPI01000141.1:1311-7827 GCA_009839585.1 Gammaproteobacteria bacterium | reverse complement strand
GGTGGGGGTCGGTGGTTCGAATCCACTCGTGCCTACCAATTCACTGAAACTGAAAAATCTTCACGGATACACTGATTGTCCTGAGGTGGTCTAAAATTCAGCCAACAGCAGATACTTTCAGGTTTCTTGACTGAACAAGCGCTCTTTGGTATGGGGCGCCACTGTAATAGGAGTCCAACCAATGCCGAACATTACACTTCCCGACGGATCGGTTCTGAACTATGACCATCCAGTTACGATTGCCGATGTTGCATTCGATATAGGACCGGGGCTTGGCAAGGCAGCACTTGCCGGAAAGATCGGAGATTCCTTGCTGGATATCCGAACCATGCTCGCCGATGATTGCGATCTGCAAATCCTGACTGTCAGGGACGAAGAAGGCCTCGAGATTATTCGTCATTCCACCGCACACCTGCTGGCTCAGGCAGTCAAGCAGCTCTACCCGGCTGCTCAGGTCACCATTGGCCCCGTGATTGCCGACGGGTTTTATTATGACTTTCATTATCCTGACGGGTTTTCCGAACAGGATCTGGAAAAAATTGAACAAAGAATGTCGGAACTGGCTAACCAGGAATTGAGCATTGATCGAAATATCATGGGGCGTTCCGAAGCGATTGAGTTTTTCCAGGACATGGGGGAAGAATACAAGGCTGACATTATACGATCCATACCCGAGGATGAAGAGTTATCCATGTATACACAAGGGGACTTCACGGATCTTTGCCGTGGTCCGCATGTATCAAATACCCGGCATCTGAAAGCGTTCAAGCTAACCAAGATCTCAGGCGCATACTGGCGTGGTGACCCGTCAAACGAGGTGTTGCAGAGAATTTATGGCACCGCCTGGGCTGACAAAAAACAACTGAAGACGTATCTTCGGCAAATTGCAGAAGCTGAAAAGCGCGATCATCGGCGAATTGGCCGTCAGCTTGACCTGTTTCATTTTCAGGAAGAAGCACCCGGAATGGTGTTCTGGCACCCCCGTGGATGGACGCTGTATCAGACTTTGCAGCAATACATGCGGGATGAACAGAAAAAGCGCGGCTATCGCGAACTCAATACGCCGGAAGTGATTGATTTTTCCTTGTGGGAGAAGTCGGGACATGCCGACAAGTTTGCAAGCGACATGTTTTCGGTTGAGTCGGAAGGACGTGCATTTGCCCTGAAACCCATGAACTGTCCGGGCCATGTCCAGATATACAACCAGGGCCTGAAAAGCTACCGGGATTTACCGCTACGGTTTTGCGAGTTTGGCTCATGCCATCGCAATGAGTTATCCGGGGCACTGCATGGCTTGATGCGGGTGAGGGCGTTTGTTCAGGACGACGGTCATATTTTCTGCACTGAGAATCAAATCCAGAGTGAGGTATCGGAATTTATTGACTTCCTGCATCATGTCTATGCAAAGTTTGGATTTGCTGAAACCCTTTACCGACTCTCTACGCGACCCGCGAATCGGGTGGGTACCGATGAAGTCTGGGATGTAGCCGAAAAGGCACTGGCAGATGCATTGGACAGCAAGCAGCTTCCCTGGGAGGAAAACCCTGGTGAAGGTGCCTTTTATGGTCCAAAAATCGAATTCTCGTTACGCGACAGTATTGGCAGGGTCTGGCAATGCGGAACCATGCAGGTTGATTTTTCGATGCCGGAAAGACTCGGAGCATCCTATATTGATGAACGGGGCAAGAAATGCTCGCCGGTCATGTTGCATCGGGCAGTATTGGGCACATTTGAACGGTTTATTGGTATCTTGATTGAACACTGGGAAGGCAAGTTTCCGGTCTGGTTTGCACCGGTTCAAGCAGTTGTCATGAATATTACCGATCGACAGCATGATTATGCCAAATCACTTGCAGGACAGCTGGAAACACGGAAATTCAGGGCTTTTGCCGACTTGAGAAATGAAAAAATCGGGTATAAAATCCGCGAGCACACGCTCCAGCGGGTTCCGTATTTGCTGGTTGTGGGCGATCAGGAGCTCGATGCCGATACGGTCTCTGTGAGAACTCGGGATGGCCACGACCTAGGTACCATGACCATTGAGCAGTTTGCTTCGGATTGCCTGTCTGAGTCCTGATTATTCAAGAAAATTGATGCGTTTTCGGCGGATGCCAGTCTATTGCGTCGGAGTGAATGATATATAATCCACAAACCTAAACTTTGCGAGGAATACTGAAATAGCAAGACAAAAACAGTTAAGGGTAAACGATCAGATTACCCACGATCCGATTCGCCTAATTCAATTTGATGGCCAACAAGTGGGAGTTGTCCCATTGTCAGAGGCACTTGAATCTGCCGAAGAAATTGGAGTTGACCTTGTAGAAATCGCTCCCAACTCAGATCCCCCTGTATGTCGACTTATGGACTATGGGAAGTATCTGTACAACGAGAGCAAACGTCGGCATGATGCCAAGAAAAAGCAGAAGCAGATGGCGGTCAAGGAAATCAAGTTCAGGCCAGGAACCGACGTCGGTGATTACGACGTGAAGGTTCGAAAATTGACTGAATTCCTGAATTCCGGAAACAAGGCCAAAGTCACAATGCGATTCAGGGGCAGGGAAATGGCGCATAAGGAACTCGGAATTGAAATGCTTGACCGGGTGCGAAATGATCTTGAGCCGATTTCCGATGTTGAGCAGCATGCGCAAATGGAGGGTCGCCAGATGGTGATGATACTGACGCCAAAACGATAAAAGGAACAATCGACAGGCAAGGATAACCCGAACCTCCGATAATACAGAGAGCGAGAAGCAGTCATATCCAGAACTGCAATCGCATGATGAATGAAAACGGGTTAACCGTTATTGATTCTGGAGTAAAAACACATGCCAAAAATAAAGACCAACAGGGGTGCCGCGAAACGCTTCAAGCGAACGGCATCCGGTAAATTCAAGCGATCACAGTCGCACCATAACCACATCCTGACCAAGAAGTCCACGAAACGCAAGCGACATTTGCGTTCTGCTCAATTGGTTCATTCTGCAGACCACCATGCTGTGCGTCGATTACTTCCCAATCATTAAGGAGTTCCCATGCCTAGAGTAAAACGAAGTGTTGTCGCTAGATCACGACACAAAAAGGTTCTCGAGCAAGCAAAAGGATACCGAGGCGCTCGCAGTAAAACATTCAAGGTTGCCAAGCAGGCGGTTGACCGGGCGGGGCAGTATGCCTATCGTGATCGCCGTCAGCGAAAGCGCCAAATGCGATCCTTGTGGGTGGTGCGGATTAATGCGGCAGCAAGGCAGCACGATATCAGTTACAGCCGCTTCATATCCGGTTTGAAATTGGCCGAGATCGAACTGGACCGTAAAGTATTATCAGATCTTGCGATTAACGATCAACTGGCATTCAAGCAACTGGCAGATCGGGCCAAACAGGCTTTGGCTCAAGCACAATAGTTCCAGCCGTACTCGCCTCCTGTATGGTTGGTAGCGAAGGCCAGAAACACTTTGACAGTCATTCTTGATTCCAATCCGGTAATCTGGCCACACGCAAGCAGTTTGCGATCTCCCATGTCTGCTGAAGACTCCGTTCAATCTATCGAGAACTCGGCCACGGAAGCGATCGAGCATACGAATTCGTTGGCCGAGCTTGAAGCCGTGAAAGTTCAATATCTGGGAAAGAACGGGATTGTCACCGAACAGCTCAAGCGAATCAGCTCTCTGCCGGCCGGGGAACGAAGAGGCTTTGGCCAGGCTGTAAACCGTATCAAGGTTCAAATTGCCGGGCGGATTCAAGCGAGGCATGAATGTCTGGAGCAAGTCTCGCTGGATCAGCAATTTCGCGACCAGTCGATTGATGTTACATTGCCAGGGCGTACCGGTACAATCGGTTCCATACATCCGATATCAAGGACTTTGTGGCGTATGGAGCAGATTTTCGATCGGCTTGGCTTTACTGTGGTTGAAGGTCCTGAGATCGAGAACGATTACTATAATTTTGAAGCGCTCAATATCCCGGCCAATCACCCGGCCCGTGCGATGCATGATACGTTCTATATCAGCGATCATGTTCTTTTGAGAACACATACCTCGCCAGTGCAGGTGCGGTTTATGAAAGAGCATGATCCACCGGTCAGGATCATTGCCCCAGGCAAGGTTTTCCGTTGCGATTCGGATGTTACGCATACTCCGATGTTTCATCAGCTTGAAGGGTTGTCGGTAGATTTGGATGTAACCTTTGCGGACTTGAAAGGTGTAATTATCCATTTCATTCATGAGTTCTTCGAGGCCGAACCCAAAGTGCGTTTTCGCTCATCGTATTTTCCATTTACGGAGCCGTCGGCAGAGGTTGACATGGGCTGCGTGTTTTGCGGTGGTGAAGGGTGTCGAATTTGCAAGCACACTGGCTGGGTTGAAGTTCTTGGATGCGGGATGGTACATCCCGAGGTGCTGAAGCATGGCAACATTGATTCCGACAAGTACACCGGCTATGCATTTGGACTGGGTATAGAGAGACTTACCATGTTGAGGTACGGGGTCAGCGACCTTCGCTATTTTTTCAATAGTGAATTATCTTTTCTGCGTCAGTTTTAAGGTCAATTTTCATGCGTGCATGTGTTTCATGGCTGAAGCAATGGGTTGATCCCGGCAATACGGAGAAACTGGCAGAGCAGTTGACCCTGGCAGGCCTGGAAGTCTCTCGAGTAGAACCGGCCGGTGAGTTATCGGACCGTACCAGTGTTGTTATTGGTCGAATCATCTCCTGCAGCAGACACCCGGATGCGGAACGTTTGCAGGTTTGTGAAGTTGATATTGGCGGGGAAGACAGGTTATCGATTGTTTGCGGTGCCCCAAATGCCCGTAAAGGCCTAGTCACAGCCTGTGCACAAGTCGGTGCCATCCTGCCAGGTATGCAGGTAGAAGCAGCCAGCATTCGTGGTTGTGACTCCCAGGGAATGCTCTGCTCGGCCATGGAATTGGGTCTGGATACTTCCAGTGAAGGTATTATCGAGTTTGATCATGATGCTCCAGCCGGTCAGGGTGTGGTGGAGTATTTGAAGTTGTCTGATCCGGTTATCGAGTTTGAATTGACACCCAATCGCGGGGATTGTCTGAGCATGCTTGGAATTGCACGAGAGGTTGCGGAAGTTCATGGTCTGGCTGCCCAGCCTTCACCAGTCAATCCGGTTATTGCAGACATTGAGGATATTCTATCCGTTGATCTTGTGGCAACCCGGCAATGCCCACGATATGTCGGTCGGGTTCTGAGGGGAGTGGATTATTCCCGGAAAACTCCCGACTGGATGGTCGAACGACTTCGACGGTCCGGTATGCGTAGTATTAATGCGGTTGTTGATGTTACCAACTATGTTATGCACGAGCTTGGCCAACCGATGCATGCGTTCGACATGACCAAAATCCGTGGCGGGATACGTGTACGCATGGCAACCCGGGATGAGGGTTTGCGTTTGCTTGATGGCAAAGAGATCAGTCTGGACCCCGATTACCTGGTGATTGCAGATCATGAACGTGTGATTGCACTCGCCGGCATCATGGGTGGCGCAGACACAGCGATTACCAGCGAATCTGAAACTATTTTTCTGGAATCCGCCTTTTTCTCACCCGGCGCGATTCGTGGAAAAGCCCGCATGTTAGGCATGCAGACTGATGCATCATATCGTTTCGAGCGCGGGGTCGACACTGATATCCAGATCAAGGCCATGGAAATGGCCTCGGACCTGATCATTGGTATTGCGGGTGGTCATGCCGGGCCATTGATCGACGTTGTCAGTGAAGAGGACTTGCCACGACATGATCCGATTATGCTCAAGCCCTCTGACCTTGAACGGGTTCTTGGCGATTCAATCAACCCGAATACGACTGAATCGATTCTGTGTAATCTCGGCTTCACGGTTGAACAGACTCCGGAAGGCTGGCGTACGACCGCACCAAGTTGGCGTTTTGACATACAAACCCCCTACGATCTGGTTGAGGAAGTAGGTCGTTGCTTTGGCTTCAATGCAATTCAACCACGTGTTCGAACATTCTTGCCGAATAGTAAAGATAAAGATGAAACCAGTATCTCGGTTCATGATGTCAAGCTCAGAATGCTGGCTCTGGGCTATCACGAGGCAGTGACCTACAGTTTTGTCGATCCGGCTGTCCAGGATCGTCTGATACCTTCTGGAAAATCTATGATCAGGCTCAAAAACCCGATAGCGGAGAACATGTCGGTGATGCGAAAAAGCCTGTGGCCTAGTTTGCTGGAGGCGGTCGGCAATAATTTAAACCGACAGGAAAAACGAGTTCGCTTGTTTGAGGTGGGTACTGTTTTTGAGGCAGGTCAGAAGGGCGACAATGACCATCAGGAGAAAGGGGTACTGTCTGCGGTTGCCTGTGGACCTGTCAGGCCACGCCAATGGGCCGCAACGGAAACTCCTGTCGATTTTTTTGATCTCAAGGGTGATTTGGTCAATGCATTCACATTGACGGGAGATTCTTCGCTGCTGGTTTTTCAATCAAGTGATCACCCGATTTTTCAACCGGGGCAGGGAGCCGAAATTCTGATCGAAGA
>VXPI01000141.1:0-1301 GCA_009839585.1 Gammaproteobacteria bacterium | reverse complement strand
AAGATCAATCGATTGGTCTAATTGGCAAGTTGCATCCTGTCCATGCCAGGCAGTTCGATATTGATACAGACATATTCATGTTTGAGGTAGATGTGCAACATTTTTTGCAGACGAAACTACCTCAATTTACCGGTATATCCCGCTTTCCGCCAGTTCACCGTGATCTGGCTTTGGTAGTTGAAGAAGAAGTTGAAGTTAAATCCATCGAAGACGAAATCAGATTGTCAGCTGGAAGCCTTCTAAAGAATGTAACCTTGTTTGATGTATTTAGAGGGAAAAATCTAAACAAGAATACAAAAAGCATGGCTTTTGGATTGACTTTTCAGTCAAATTTAGGCAACCTTACAGCCCATGAGATTGACGACCTGATCGGAAAAATCATTCAAGATATGAAAACCAGGATCAATGTCGAACTTCGTGAATGAGCATTCAAAGTTTTGGCAATCCTGGTTTGAATTAGTTATCATTACTGTTCCTGAAAAACAACTACCCCAATAGAAATAAAAAATGACGGTTACCAAAGCTGAGTTAACTGAAGCCTTGTTTGATGAGGTTGGTTTCAATCGACGTGAGGCAAAAGATTTTGTAGAGTTATTTTTCGAAGATATTCGAGCCTCTCTGGAAAGTGGAGTACCGGTAAAATTATCCGGGTTTGGCACCTTCAGTTTGCGTGACAAGAGTCCACGGCCTGGACGTAATCCGAAAACAGGGGTCGAAATTCCGGTTTCTGCAAGACGGGTGGTTACTTTTCGCGCCAGCCAGAAGTTGAGGAACAAGGTTTTAGATAATACATCAGCATTATCCGAGAAATTACAGGCAGGTTAATTTTCCATGCTAGACGCAAAAGGCTTTGACCTCCCGCCGATCCCTGCGAAACGCTATTTTGCAATCGGGGAGGTCAGCAAATTATGCCAAGTGAAGCCACATGTATTGCGTTATTGGGAGCAGGAATTTCCTCACCTCAAGCCGGTTAAACGAAGAGGAAATCGTCGCTACTACCAACTCCATGAAGTCAAGCTCATTCGTCAGATTCGACATCTTCTGCATATAGAGGGTTACACGATCAATGGTGCTCGTGCCCAACTGGACCTGACTGAAGCAATAGATTCCAGGACAAAATCCAGTCAAAGCCCGGATTCAGTGGAAACGAACGCTGATAAAGAGTCGCTTTCCCAGTTGATATCTGATTTGAAAGAAATCAGAAAAGTCCTTGAATAACATAATTTTCTATTAATTTTTTGTTGTTCAGATAATCGAGGCATTTAATCTCGGGGTGTAGCGCAGCCTGGTAGCGCACCGCA
>VXPI01000410.1 GCA_009839585.1 Gammaproteobacteria bacterium | reverse complement strand
TTCCATAAGCCTGGGCATGGTTTCCCGCGAATAAATGGTTGAGCCAAAAAACGAGAGGTTCTTTAGATACAGGGTACGCAAATCCAGTTGGACTATAGGCCCGGCAATGGCACCAGCCACCACGTAACGTCCCCCTCTATCGAGCATGTCCAGATACGCTGGAAATACATCGCCCCCTACAACATCCGCGACTACCGAATAACCGCCCCCATTTCCGGCCGATAACGCTACCGTAACCAGATTACCTGCATGACGGTCAATCGTGTTGCTTGCTCCTAACTCAACAAGCTGTGCATGCTTCTCTATTGCGGCAACTGCCGTGACTTCAGCACCCAGAAGATTCCCGATCTGCACCAGAAATGAGCCCACCCCTCCCGAAGCGCCTGTGACCAGGAGCCGGTCTCCTTGACCTACCCCCGCGAGCAACAGCATGTTCATCGCGGTACCCCCCGAACAGGGAAGCGTCGATAACTGGCTGTCCTTGAGCCGACATTCCCGTGCAACAGGCAGGGCATTGACAGCCGGCAAACACAGATACTGGGCAAAACCACCGTCAAATTCTGCACCCAGCAAGCCCAGAGAATCCAGAATATTCTCGCTATCCGGTGCATGCAGGTAAGGGTCGCATACCACCCGTTGCCCGACCCTCTCCGGAGCAATACCATCGCCTACAGCCTCAATGACTCCAGCGACATCCATACCCTGAATCCTTGGGAACTTGATATCACCGGACCAGCCACCCATTCCATTGCTTTCCGTCTCTTCTCCAGCATCCGTCCAATCGGCAGTGCCACTTTTTACGGACGGGTTATACCATCCGGTTCGGGTATTGATATCGGTGTTGTTCATTCCACAGGCAAGAACCCTGACCAGCACTTCACCAGATTTGGGAGTCGGCTTGGGCGCCTGATCGGTGTACTCAAGCTGATCGAATCCTCCATAGCCCTTGAGATAGACTGCATGCATTTTTTCCATATTCACGATGACTGCGCTCCACGCCTATGTATAAAAAATCATGATTAGAGCATACCGTAGTCCATGAGCGTCAGATAGAGTTGACGTGGATTTTCAAACACAATTCCATTCCAGCCCCGGTTGATTGCTGCCAGCACATTCTCTTCCCGATCATCAATGAATACGGTTTTCTCGGGAACAAGGGTAAACTGCTGCTCTGCCAATGCAAAAATCCCGGTATCCGGCTTCAACAGGCCACAATCGCCCGACAACAGCACATCATTGAATAATTTCATAAATGGCATTCTCGGTCTCGCTCTCTCGAATTCCCCTCTTCCCCAGTTGCCCAGAACATACAGCCGGTGCCCGCGTTCCCGGAGTTCTTCGACGACGGATACCGAACCCGATATCACGCCAACCAGCATCTCATCCCATCTTGTCCAGTACGCCGAGATTTCGTCTTCCCATTCCGGATACTGACGGCTCAGACGTTCCAGAAGCGGTACGATCGGTGCCCCCTTGCTGATCTCGGCCTGGGTTGAAGGACCAAGAACATGATTTACAATCTGCGCAAGGTCTCGACCCGAACGCTCGCAAAGAGGGCCATACAACGTCTCGATATTCCATTCAACGAGCACACCGGCTACGTCAAACACAAACACCAGTTCACGGTCTGGCGCCTTGGCCATCTTCCCTGATTATCATGAGTAATACGCTAACGCCGTTGTTCAATCTCTTCGGCCAGCTCGGTTACCGCCATCGAATAATTGATGCTGTTGTTATAACGGGTAATCACATATAGATTATGGAAGGCAATGATGTGTCGGTATTCACCATTCTCCAGAGCCAGTTTAACCAGTGCCGCTTCTTGACTGGCCCGCCCGGAGTTGAACGTAACACCTGAGCGGATAAGATTCTCCACCGTATGTTGTGGTTTCGCACTCTTCCCAACCAGTGCCAGAGCACTATCAGGCAACCCTCCCTGTACATCTGAATAAATCGCCTGCCCAGATTTCCATCCGTGATTCACAAGGTAGCTGGCAACACTGCCAACCGCATCTTCGACCTCATTGACCAGATCACGGATACCATTGCCGTTAAAATCCACTGAGTGATTCTCATAACTTGAAGGCATGAACTGGGGGATGCCAATTGCCCCTGCATAGGAACCATAGACAGAACTGGGTTCAATGCGTTCTCTTCGCGCCAGGTTCAGGAATACCCGTAACTCTTTCTTGAAATATCTGCTTCGCCTCGGGTATGCGGCAGTCAAGCTCACCAAACTGTCCAACACATTCGAATTCCCCTTGTACTTGCCGTAGCGGGTTTCAACGCCAATGATCGATACAATTATCGAGGCAGGTACGCCATACTCTGCTTCGGCCCTGTTCAAGATCTCCTCATGCTCATTCCAGAATTCGACTCCGTTTCGGATACGCCTGTAGTTGATGAATAAATTCCTGTATTTGTGCCAGGGCACTGCCTCCCATTGCCTATCCATTAACTCCAGGGTTTTTTCATTGATCGTCGCAGATCCGATTACTGCCCTCAATTCGTCTTCCGGATAGCCATCTTCCTCAACCATGACCCGGATCAAATCCTCAAGCTCGGGATAATCACCGATATTCAGCGCAGAAGCATTTCCCGCCAGGCAGGCCAGAAGAGCACCGAAAAAACAGGCAAGAACTTTGTTATGTACAGTCATAAACACGGTCTACTTCAATACGGTTTCATTCTTTGCGAGATGCTCATCAGGATACCAAATCCTATCATCAAGGTCACAATTGAAGTTCCACCATAACTGATAAACGGCAACGGTACACCGACCACTGGCAAAATCCCTGATACCATCCCTATATTTACGAATACGTAGGCAAAAAATGTAAAGGAAAGTCCTCCCGCCAGTAGTTTCGAGTAAGCATCCTCAACGGAGATGGCAATCCAGAACCCACGCACCACCAGCAACAGGTAAATCAGCATCAACAGGATAAAGCCTCCCAACCCAAACTCTTCGCCCAGGACCGAAAAAATAAAGTCAGTACTTCGTTCAGGGATGAACTCCAGCCGCGATTGAGTCCCCGATAACCATCCCTTTCCAGTAATACCGCCAGAGCCGATTGCAATCATGGATTGAACAGCGTGATAGCCAGCACCAAGTGGGTCTGACCAGGGGTCCAGCATGGTCAATATTCGCTCTTTTTGATAATCATACAGCACCATGCCCCAGACAAGGGGAGCCGACAATGTCCCTGCTGCCAGCAAGGCAAGAATCATCTTCCAGCTGATTCCGGCCAGGAATATGACAACCGAACCAGATGCAGCAATCAGAAGGGCTGTTCCCAGATCGGGTTGCAGGATTACCAGAGTACAGGGGACGACGATTGAAAGTACCGCCAGAAAGATCTTCATCCTGCGCGGCATCATGGAATTGTGGGTCATTATCCAGGCCGCCATCATCGGTACCGTAATTTTCATGATTTCAGAGGGCTGAAAACGGAAAACGCCAAAATCAATCCATCGTTGTGCACCTTTCCCGACACTCCCGAAAATCAATACCACAATCAATAGTACTATACCGATTGAATACAGGTATAAAGACATGTTTGAGAGTGTAGAGATTTGAATATGCGAAACAATGTACATCGCCATAAAGGCAATAGCCAGACGTCCGGAGTGCTTGGCCAGTAAATCAACATCCTCCCCACTTGCGCTGTAGAGAGTGATCAACCCCAGACTGCAAATCAGCAAAATGCCGGAGAGCAACGGATAATCCAGAGTGGAAAATATCGATTTCTGTTCTGTGCCCATATTGCCGTCAAATCTGGCCTGTTGGGAGTACGTCGACTTCCGGTGTAAACAAACCCAAACGTTCCAGCAAATAGTAGTCGATCAATCGCCGCGCAATAGGTGCAGCCACTTTGCCGCCGCTACCACCATGTTCAACGACTATGGCAATGGCGATTCGAGGATCATCCAGGGGTGCAAACCCCACAAACAGCGAATGATCCCGATACTTTTTTGGCGTGTTCTCTTCATCATATTCCTGCCCTTGAGGAATTCCAACAACTTGCGCCGTGCCTGTTTTACCGGCCATTTCATAGCGCATGTCAGTGCGTATGCCTTTCGCTGTACCATTGAGACCATGCACCACCCGACGCATGCTTTCAATTACCTGATCGTAGAATTCGTCCTGTTGCAACGGAATCTGTTTTTGTTCTGGCACCACTGTCAGTTCGGATTGCTGTCGAACCGGGTTTTCTGTCATTCTCAGTAAGTGCGGGGTAATCGCCACGCCCCGGTTGGCTAGAATCGCGGTTACCGAAGCGAGCTGAACAGGGGTCATCAACATGTAACCCTGCCCGATGCCCGAATTCACCGTATCCCCCGAAAACCAGGGCTGGTTGTGGACTTCCTGTTTCCACTCCATGCCTGGCATCAGCCCCGAACGTTCACCCTGTAAGTCAATCCCTGTTTTTTGTCCAAATCCAAATCGCATCAGGCCCTCCTGCAAGCGGTCGATACCCAGTCGGATAGCCAGATCATAGTAATACACATCACAGGAACGCTCAATCGCAGTATATCCGTCCACCAAACCATGTCCAGACCTCCTCCAGCAACGATATCGTCTATCGTTATTGGGCAGACTGTACCAACCCGGACAGAACGTCTTTCGGGCATGCTCATATCCATGTTCAAGGCCGACCAGCGAGACAAAACCCTTGATGGTTGAACCCGGCGCATACTGACCATAGATTGAACGGTTGAACAAGGGTTTGAGTTCGGAAGTATTCAACTGCGCATACCGGGTTTTCGAAATGCCGTTCACAAAAAGGTTCGGGTCATAGGTCGGCGCACTGGCCAGTGCGAGAATTTCTCCCGTCTTGGGATCAATTGCAACGATCGCCCCTTCATAACCCTCAAGCGCTGCCATGCTTTCTTTTTGAAGCATGATATCCAAACTGAGATGCAGGGTCTGCCCGGAATTGGGCATATCCTGCTTGAGATGCCGAACGATACGCCCATGTGCATTCATCTCAACTTGAGAATGGCCCGGATCACCCTTGAGGGTTTTTTCATATTGGGATTCAATTCCAATTTTCCCGATATGCGAAATACCATCATATTCTCCCTGCTCATTCACCAGTTCTCGATCATCGGGACTGATTCGCCCAACATAACCCACAATATGTGCGGCCAGATCACCATAGGGGTAATCACGCTGGAGATCGACTTTTAGCTCAACGCCGGGAAAACGATGCTGATTGACCGAAAATACCGCAACCTGCTCATCTGTCAGATTGGTCTTGAGTGTCTGTCGTTCAAAGGAGGGGCGTGATTTGAGGGTAGCCTTCAACCCATCCATGTCCTCCTGAGTGAATTCAACCAGATGGCTCAACTCCTGCAAATAACGGTCCAGATCCGAAACCCGATCGGGCAATATTTCAAGATTAAAGACTTGAACATTGTGAGCCAGAACCTCTTCATTCCGATCAAGAATCAACCCCCGGACCGGCTCCAGGGGAACCCTGTCAATGTGGTTTTCCTGAGATAGTAATTCGAAACGATCATGCTGGGCAATTTGCAAATAGGCGACCCGCACGAACAACAGAAATGACAGAAGAACAATGAACAGCAGGGTCAGCATGAACCGGTGTTCCAGTACATACTGGTCGATTTCGTTTGCCCTGGACCTACGCATCAGTCGCTCCTTGAATCAGGATTCCGAGATACTTTATTGAGAATGGTTCGAATTGCTGGCCATATCAACCCGGCCACAACCCCCGATTGCCAATTCAGTGTTGAGATTTCATAGCCAAAGGCCAGATGGTTAATCCAGATTTCAAGGCCAATGACCAGTATGCTGATCCCCATGACAAAAAGGCATTGCAGCCACAGGGAATAATGCAGTGCCCTGGATGAAACTGCAGACACAATCAAGGCAGCCAATGCAAAACTTAACGCATGTTGCCCCAAAATCGCCAGATCAAGAATATCCAGGAACAGCCCGATGCCCCACGCTGTAAACATGCTGAACTGATCGGGTGTAGCCAGACACCAGTAGATCACGATCAATAATACCCAATTCGGAATCATGGACTGTATGGACGGATGATAATTCAGCATACTGAGCAGAACTGCGACAAGCACCGTAACCATAATTGCGATTTCTGAACGCTTTCCCGAGGCTGCATCATTCGCCATCGTCGATTTCCTCTCGTCCACTCTCCCCGCCCTGTTCGGGATCCGATGTCCATAACAGGAGAACATTCTTGACATATCCCACATTAACTGCAGTCTCGGCACTCACTTGCAGAAACGGACGGGTTGTATCCTTCAATACTTCTGTAACGGTGCCGACCGGATATCCGGCGGCAAAATGCCCCCCCATTCCGGAGGTAATCAACTCATCACCAACCCGGATATCCGCTTCCAGTTCAAGATAGGGCAATCGAATTTGCCCGGAGATTCCTGTACCCACCCCGATAGTCAACAGACTGTTTCTGACCACCTGAACCGGCAGTCCCTGGGTGACATGGCTGATCAACATGACTACGCTTCGCTGAAACCCGACTTCGGTGACTTGCCCTATTACGCCATTATCGGATACCGCAGGCTGACCTACATAAACACCTGATTCAAACCCCTGATCAATGACAATCTGCTGATTGTACGGATATCCTTGCGCCTTGATGATATTGACCAAAAGCAGCTCTCCCGGATTCTGAACCGGGATTGACAGTAGTCTGGACAGTCTCTCGTTCTCCTGCTTGACGGCCTCGTATTGCTGTATCTGAACACGCAACACCATATTTTCTGTTTCAAGATTCCTGATTTGCTCCTGCATGGTCGTCTTGTCCTGAAACAGTTCTGCAACTACGGGAATTTCGGATTGAATCCTGCCGCCCAATTCAAATGGCTGACGCATGATGGCGCCGACTGTCTTGACCGGCTGAAAGAGTTCTGTCTTGTTATCAAGAATCAACAGGGCAACAGACAGAACCAGAAGCAGGCAAAACTGGTAGAATGGGGAAATCAGGGTTCTGCTCATCTTGTTTACCCTATTCCCGCCCTACAGTGAGGCGTTGATCATGCTGGACCCCTGCGAATGAGAGTCTGATGCGACTCAGTGCAGATTTTGGGAAATACGGAGATATTGATCCACAAGTCACCTGATTAACGGTCTGAGATTGACGTTCGATCAATATTCCGCTGAATACATTTCGCTTAGAGCGTCGACCTCCTCCAAGGCTCTTCCACATCCCCGGACCACGCACGTCAAAGGATCATCTGCCAAGACCACCGGCAATCCGGTGTCTTCCATGATGCGACGGTCGATATCCTTGATCAAGGCTCCTCCACCCGCAATCACAATCCCACGTTCACCAATGTCCCCACTGAGTTCAGGAGGTGTTCTCTCAAGTCCGGCACGTACAGCCCAGATGATTTCCTCAATTTGCGGGTTGATTGCCTCATAAACCTCATTGCTGGTAACCACCAGGCTGCGAGACATCCCTTCCGCAATATCCCGGCCCTTGACCTCCAGTTCGGCATACTCGGATTCGACCCACGCCGTGGCAATCGATTTCTTGATACGCTCCGCGGTCGCCTCGCCAATCAGTGCTCCATGACGACGCTTGATGAATTCGATAATTGACGAGTCAAATGAGTCGCCCGCAACCCGCAGTGAACTCGAATAGACCATTGACCCCATCGAGAGCACGCCGATTTCGGTGGTGCCTCCACCGATATCAACCACCATGAGACCGGTTGGTTCTGCAACCGGAAGATTTGCCCCGATAGCCACTGCTATCGGCTCTTCAATCAAAAATGCCTCGCGTGCACCGGCATTAATCGCCGACTCTCGAATCGCTCTTCTCTCGACTTGCGTTGAGCCACAAGG
>VXPI01000155.1 GCA_009839585.1 Gammaproteobacteria bacterium | reverse complement strand
ACTGTGAAGTCTGCGGGAACACCTACTCCCCCGCAGACTTGATCAATCCGCGTTCCGTTATGTCCGGTTCAATGCCCGTCGAGCGCCATTCCGAGCAGTTGTTTTTCAAGCTGGAGGACTTTCGGCAATTTCTGACAGGCTGGCTTGACAGTGGACATACCCAGAAAGAAATCGCAAACAAGCAGAAGGAATTGCTCAACGAAGAACTTCTTGAATGGGATATTTCCAGAAATGCACCGTACTGGGGTTTTGAAATTCCCGGCGAGAAAGACAAGTATTTTTACGTCTGGCTTGATGCTCCGATTGGTTATCTGGCCAGTTTCAGTAATTACTGCGATCACCATGAACTTGATTTTGACGAGTTTCTGGAACCCGACAGCAAGTGCGAGGTCTATCACTTTATCGGCAAGGACATTGCACGTTTTCACACCCTGTTCTGGCCCGCTGAACTGCATGGAGCCGACTTCAGAACGCCAACCGCAGTCTGGGCACACGGCTTTCTGACTGTAAACGGTCAGAAGATGTCCAAATCAAGGGGGACATTCATTACCGCAGAAACCTACCTCGATCACCTGAATCCTGAATACCTGCGTTACTATTTTGCCGGAAAGCTGGATGATTCGATTGATGATCTTGACCTGAATCTTGACGATTTCAAAATGCGGGTCAATACCGATCTGGTTGGCAAACTGATCAATATAGCTAGCCGTTGTGCCGGCTTTATCACCCGCGTGTTTGACGGTCAACTGAGTGAGGAGCTACCGGCTCCCCAGATGTTTGAGGAATTTGCCAAAGCCTCTGAATCTATTGCTGCGGCATACGAATCACGGCAGTACAGCAAAGTCACTCGACTCATCATGCAACTCGCTGATCGAACCAACCAGTACATCGATAGCGAAAAGCCATGGGTGTTGGTGAAAGAGGACGAGACCAGAAAACATGTTCAGGATATTTGCACTCAAGGCCTGAACCAGTTTCGGCAAATGATGATCTATGCCAAGCCGATACTGCCGAATATCGCCGAGGGAACGGAAGCATTCCTCGATATCGAAGCGTTGACCTGGCAAGATGCATGCACTCCACTGCTTAATCACCGAATCAAGCCATTCAAGCCTCTCATGACCCGGATTGAAGACAAGCAAATCGACCGGATCATTGAAGAATCCAGAGAGAGCGATATCGAAGCCTCTGCCATCAGCAGTGAGTTTGAGCCTCTGGCGGAAGAAATTGGCATTGATGATTTCTCGCGCATTGACCTCAGGGTTGTGCGCATCGTCGATGCCGCACATGTCGATGGTTCCGACAAACTGCTACGCCTTCAGGTAGATTTGGGAGATAGTACGCGCACGATTTTTTCTGGCATCAAGTCCGCTTATCAGCCCGAATCACTGGTGGGACGACTTACTGTTATCGTTGCTAATCTGGCGCCACGCAAAATGCGCTTTGGCTTGTCAGAAGGCATGGTGCTGTGCGCCGGAACTGGCGATCAGGAGTTATATCTGCTTGAACCTGACTCGGGGGCACGACCAGGGATGCGGATCACATAAAGCACTGATTGGTGTACCGTTGGCAACAGCCGTGCACCGATATACCTCAATAGCTTGAGACCTTCAGACCGTATCACTCGTTATGCATTAATTTCTTCCTGAAGCGCCTGAACCACCGCCAGAATCTCCTCGAAATCCGGCATCTCGCCGAAGATCATGTTTTCCATCGCACGATAATCGGACCTGACCGAGGCCAGCATATGGCTCTTCGGCACTAGCACCATGGTACCCGGCTTCGCCAAATCGTATCTGGCCCATCCCCGGGGATAGAATCGCTGCTTGAACGCTACTACTCTGGCAAGCAATTCTGGATCTTCCAAGGCTTTTTTCTTGACCGGTGACTGGGACATCTTGGCCAGGTCGTAATAGTGACGCGAATAGCGAGAAGGCTGTGGATTTCCATCGGGACGATGGGCCTCATGGTGCAAAATCGTGGCCTTTTCCCAAAAAGTACGTTCTGCCTTGATGACTTTCACCATACATTCTCGTTGTTCAAACATATCGGGAAAGACCTGTGCTGCATAACAGCTGATACTGCGATCTTCATAAGGCTGCCATGACGCAAGCGGGCCGATTTCTAGACGCACTTCAGAGCGAAGGAAATCATCAGCAAAAGCCGAGGGGTAGTTGATCAATTACGAATGGATCATCGTTTATACGACAATCACACACGCTGTCAAGTGCAGAATTGACCATTCCCAGAAGTTTTCCGCCAATGTACGTTTGTGCCTGCTTATTGATGACCGCATTCAACTTGTCCTGTTTGGTTTTAGAGCGTTCAGACAAGGGGTCTTCACCATTCAGGACATTCCAGTTGAGAACCAGGTCGATATCCTCCGAGAAGCGCTCAATCAGGTGACAAACCTTCGATAGGCGGTGCCTCCCTTAAACATCAGCAACCGCGCGAGAGCCGGTTTCCCGAACAGCCGGTTGAGTACCCAGATAACCCAAAAATCCTTTTCAACGACAGCTGGCATGATTCCCTTCTGCGCTGCCGTTTCCGAAAACAACTGGTTACGTTCCTCTGCAGAAAGCCGTGCAACCTTGTCCATCAGTTTGCCTCCTTGCAAATGCGTTTGATGACCTCATAGATCCAGCCGGTGACCGAACGAGCATCCTTAAGGATACGGTCACACGCATTCGACTCCAGCTGCTGGCAGATACGCTCGACCACTTTCTGGTCCACATGTTCCCGTCCCAGTGCTTTCAGGGCCTGAACCACTAGGCCACTCTCCCTGTATTTGAATCCCACATCCTTCAATGCGGATTTCTTGAACATCAGGGAATGTTTCCCGATTTCATATTCACGACTTGGGCCATCGGAGAGGTAAATCCAACGCCCTGGCACCTGGGTAGAGATGCCCAACAGGTTTAGGGCTGCATCACCGGAAGGCTGAATGCGCCAGTTGAATTTTCGAGCCAACGCATGAGCCACCTGATCAAGATCCGGACTCATTTGACGGTTCAGTAGCTCGCTATAGCGAGGATAGTCGTAGACTCCTCTACAGATACGGCGAATCTTGCCAGCCTTGGTCAGGTTACAGAGTGCTCGGTGGATATTATCCTCACCAAATTCGGTCACAAA
Organism: Gammaproteobacteria bacterium; assembly: GCA_009839585.1. Lineage (GTDB taxonomy): Bacteria > Pseudomonadota > Gammaproteobacteria > Arenicellales > Poriferihabitantaceae > Poriferihabitans. The sequence continues at coordinate 4,736 of VXPI01000155.1, read as the reverse complement.
GTCAGTCTTGGTAAAAGCCCAACCCCTACCACGGCCATATATCCGTGATTTAATTTTATTTTCAATGCTTTGTAAAATTTTTTTATACCTAATGCTTTCAGATAAACAGTACTTTTTTTCTGAAAAGTATCTTATCAAATCCACAGCACTATGTACAATCTGATGACACGCCTCCCGAGTAAAAGGCATCTTTGGGGCCCATATCCAGCTCTCGCATTTGAAAACATCAGCCTCTGGCAACATGTGAACACTCCGTTTTTCTGTAAATCATCGAAGTCAGATGGAGTTAGTCATGTGCTTGAATCTGACTCGGGAGCACGGCCAGGGATGCGGATCACATAAAGCACTGTGATTGGCGTACCGTTGGCAACAGCCGTGCACCGATTAGCGCATGATGAATGGATTACTCATTGGGCGATCAGCAGTATTGACCCAAACTGTTTTTGTTCGTGTGTAATCAAGTAGCGACTCAGAGCCCGCTTCGCGACCGTATCCGCTCTGCGCATATCCACCGAAAGGTGCAATCGGTGAAATCACCCGATAGGTGTTCACATAAACGATGCCCGAACGGATTCTGGAACTTGCCCAGTGGCTCAGGGATAAACTCTCGGTAAAAATTCCTGCACCAAGACCGAATCGTGTGTTGTTTGCGATACTGATCGCCTGGTCGGGATCCTTGAACTTGAGCACGCTCATGACCGGTCCGAACAGTTCATGATCGACGCTCTCGAAATCATGATGCGGACAACCCAGAATGGTCGGCTCGAAAAAATAGCCGCGTTCCTGATTCGCGGGACGAGCACCACCGTGGAATAATGACGCTCCCTGCTCACAAGACCGGGTCACGATTGACTCGACATGCTCAAGTTGTGATGAGGTTGCAAGGGGTCCCATTTGGGTGTTTTCATCCAGCGGATTGCCCACTTCAACCTGTTTTGCCCTCTCAATCAACATGTCGACCACCTGATCGTGAATGGACTCGTGCAGGATGACTCTTGACCCCGCCACACAACTCTGTCCGGATGCTCCAAAATTTCCGGCGATGATGCCATTGACCGCCCCCTCGATGTTGGCATCTGCGAATACAATAATCGGAGATTTGCCACCGAGTTCGAGCGACACCATGGCGAAGTTCCGGGCGGTATTCTGAATGATTCTGGATGCGGTGGCCGGGCCACCAGTGAAGGCAACCCGACTGACATCAGGATGAGAGGTTAAAGTCCTGCCACAGGTTTCGCCATGACCCGTAATGACATTGACCACTCCGGGTGGAAACCCGGCCTGTTCAACAAGTTTCGCAAACTCGAACATTGGTGCAGGAGCATCTTCCGAGGCCTTGATGACTACGGTATTCCCGGCTGCGAGTGCCGGGCCTAGCTTGGTTGCGGTCAGAAACATCTGCGCATTCCAGGGTACTACAGCGGCCACTACGCCAATCGGCTCACGCAAGGTATAGACGTGCATGTCCGGCTTGTCGATAGGTAGTGTTGCACCTTCAAGCTTGTCAGCAAGACCGGCGAAATACTCGTAGTAGTCTGCGACATAGGTCGTTTGCGTGCGGGTTTCGGTGAGCAGTTTACCGCTGTCAATGGTTTCGGTGATACCGAGGCTTGGAGCATTTTCCCGGATGAGGGCAGCCAAACGGTTGATCATTTTGCCGCGTTGACTGGCTGTCATGGTTGCCCATTCCCCCCGGTAAAGCGCGGATTTTGCGGCAACTACTGCACGATCGACATCTTCTACCGTTGCAGCCGGGGCTTCAGCCCAGACGACTTCGGTGGTTGGGTTCAGGGTTTTGATAACTCCGCCGTCGGATGCATCGCACCATTCTCCGTTAATGTAATGACGGTATTTTTTGGTCTCTTTACTCATGGGGACTATGAATGGAATGATTTCTGAACTCGGGTATTCTCAATGCCATTGAACCGCATTACGGTGTTTCAATCAGGAATGACCGGGTCTGCTCACACAGTGTTTCAGAGAATTCGAGAGGCGCCATATGTCGATGCCCCGGATTGATGATATGCCGGGCGTATGGTAAATCCCGGGCCAGCTGTTCGGACATGGTTGGGGTAGACCCTGCATCATCGCTACCCGTGATTACGAGCACTGGACACTCAATCTGGCCCCCATTATAGGTACGCATCTCCTGATCAGCCTCGGCAAACAACCGGTAGGCCTGCAGGTAACCATCACTGTTTCTTCGGAATATTTCGCGCAAATCACTCATGATATCCTCACGTGCATGTCTGTAGGACTCCGTAAACCAGCGCTTCAGGGCTATTTCGATATAAGCATCGGGCCCCTGCTCTAGCGCGATCTTCAGGCGATCCTGAACCTGTCTTAGCTGATCTTGATTGCGACGGTAAACCGGATGTAATAGTACCAGATGCGAGAGCTTGGTACGCATGGAGGCGTAAGCAAGGCTGATCAGGGCACCCAGTGAGAACCCAACTAACGCAAAACGGTCGATACAAAGGAACTCGACCAATTCGTCAATCTGTTTGACAAAGTCTTCGATACGGGACAAACCGGAACGGTCTTCAGATTGCCCATGCCCGAACAGATCAAGGGTAATCAGGCTGAAATCAGGAACAAGCCGATTCAACCAGGGATGCCAGAGGCTCTGGTCCAGTCCTACCCCATGCACAAACAGGATTGTCGGAGCATGCCTGGAACCTTCCATGTAGTTGTAGGCTGTGCCCTGATGGATCCGAAGGGGATATTGCAAGAGGGGATTAGATACAGTGTTTCCCATTCCATTACTTCTCATGAGGCAAGACCCGGAAATCTCTACAGTGGCAGGAATAATATACAGGAAACATGATCGGTCCCGTTAGTCTGGACCTGGAAAACAGATCGCCGAAGTTGCAGAACCGTACACCGTGCCGGGGAAACTCATCAACACATCCTACGTGCGCATGAATACATCTCTTGAACAACTATAAACTCATCTGGCCAGGCAGGAGAATCGCCTAATTCTCATGATTTCTGCGGGATCGAGGCAGCCGCTGAAATCCTGGGCACGCTGATCTCAGTATAGTAGGATCACCAGGCATATAAGTCCCCTGCATAACCATGTTTTCAACTACACCAGACTCTGGATAGTGCCGTTCCGGTCACTACCGAAGTAGATGCCAAATCGCTTACGGCTTGATTCTTCGAGATAGCGATTCAACATGGATTTAAGAGCTGGGGAAGAAATTCTGTCCCAGGGAATTTGATCGATTGGCCGGAACAGCTCCGGACGTTCGACCTTTCTGGCCGATCCCCGATAGTAGATCGATTGACTGGCGTGGTCTTCATTTTCATACACGGCAAACAGGGAGTCGATCACAATCCAGATCCCCTGTTCGATCAAACTGGACTGCAACTGCTGTAATGAACCGCTGTTGCCATCCAGACCACTCGCAGGCAGGTATACATCCGTATTTTCCTGATCGTCGTAAAGGAGGATTTTCCCCTCATGCTCGATAATCGCACCAACCACAACCGGTGAATCGCTGCCATAGGCGCGACCTGCCGAATATTCCAGACCGGGAGTCATGTATCCACCTCGTACATATCCAAGTCCGTATTTGCTGTTGTAGTCGAAATTCAGGATTTTCCCGAACAACACGATGTGGTCTCCAGCATCCACCTGATTGCATCGTTCGCAATCGAACCAGGCGCATGCCCCATCCAGAACCGGATACCCGCCCGGACTGTCCGTCCACTCCGTGATCTCGAATTTGTCAGGCTGCTTGGATGCAAAGAGTACGGAAAGATCAATCTGGTTTTCCGCCAGTATGCTGATGCCAAACCCCGATGATTCAAGGAACACATCCAGACTGTCAGCCTGCTTGTCCATGCAGACCAGTAACATCGGCGGATCGAGTGAAACCGAAGTAAACGAATTGGCCGTAAACCCACGCGGGGTGCCGTTCGCCTGCCGGGTTGTTACCACCGTGATACCCGTCAGGAAAGCCCCGAATGCATTCCTAAGCCGTCTGAGTTCAGAAAATTCCATTCGCCCGCCTAATCCGAGTCAACGCCCAGTACCCAATATCGGTCTTACGGATTCGTCTTGCAACCACGTATTAAGCCTAAACCATAATCTGAATCAGTCCGTGAGATGATATAGGACATTGAGCATGATGGGCAGAATTCACGGTACATTGAGCATACACTGGGCAATCAAGTTGCAGACGAGGAAAATTCAATTCCATAATTTTCGAGAATAAGGATACAATGGAAGTGGAAAAAATTATACGTATGAAACTGCAAATTAGCAATTCAGACAGAAAATCAGGGACATGAGTTCGCATAACTTTCAGTCACAGCATTTTTCAAATGCCCTTTTCGCGAATCTGCTTTTTGAATGTATTGCGTTGAGACAATGAACAATCTCTGGCAATTTATTGAACCTTCGCTACAGAAGTTTCGGGATAGCCCCGCATGGGTAACTCGCGGAACCCCCAAACGGGTTATCGCCTACCACGAGATCTATCAGGCCGCCCTAGCTCAAGCCCAGATATTAGGTAAATCAGGTATTCAACCCGGCGATACCGTCGGTATTACCGCGCCGAACGGCCCAGAGTTCTGTGTCGCCGCTCTGGCTGCCTGGAAGCTCGGGGCGACCATTGCACCGATCCATCAAAGCTATACCGAGCAGGAAATTACCTCCCAGATTCGTGCTATCCAGCCAAAAATCGTAATGACGCATGATGCCAAGATTAAATTTCATCATTGTCTGC
>VXPI01000197.1 GCA_009839585.1 Gammaproteobacteria bacterium | reverse complement strand
CCTACGACGCAGGGAACACAAAAAAAATCCTGCCGGCATCCGAAAGGTGGGCAGTGTCTCAACCAGCATGACTCACCAGCATGGTTTTGAAAAACCCACGGCTCCGCTGATTCACGAAGTCATTATTCCAGAGGTCATTACGGTTGGAGATTTGGCTCAAGCCATGTCGGTCAAAGCCGGAGAAGTCGTTAAACAACTGTTTCAGATGGGAATGATGGTCACAATCAATCAGATTCTGGATCAAGACATGGCCATCCTGTTAGTTGAAGAGATGGGGCATGTTGCCAAGCCTGCGGTTGATGAGGATGTTGAAACGGTATTAAAAAATGAGATGAACGACATCGGCATGGTTACCAGGCCTCCGATAGTTACGGTTATGGGACATGTTGATCATGGAAAAACATCTCTTTTGGACTATTTGAGAAAAACCAGGGTTGTTGCTGGAGAAGCAGGTGGGATAACCCAGCATATCGGTGCATATCGAATTGGGGTCAATGATCAGGAAATCTGCTTTTTGGATACTCCCGGCCATGAGGCGTTCACTGCAATGCGGGCCCGGGGCACAAAGGCAACTGATTTGGTGATTTTGGTGGTTGCAGCAGATGACGGAGTCATGCCACAAACTGTAGAAGCCATAAACCATGCGAAGTCGGCGGAAGTTCCGGTCGTTGTTGCTATTAACAAGATTGACCGGGAAGAAGCGGATTCGGAGCGGGTTAAACAGGAACTATCGAACCACGAACTCATTCCGGAGGAGTGGGGCGGGGAGACCCTGATGAACGAGGTTTCTGCTTTAACGGGGCAGGGTATCGATTCCCTGTTGGAGTCGGTCATGGTTCAAGCAGAACTCTGTGACCTGAAGGCGAAGCCTGCCGGCAAGGCGTCCGGCCTGGTCATTGAGGCTCGACTGGATAAAGGCAAGGGTCCGGTTGCGACCTTGCTGGTTAAAGAAGGGTTGCTTCAGAGAGGGGATTTTCTGCTTGCGGGGGAGCAGACTGGAAAAATCCGGGTTCTTAGCGATGATCAGGGTCAAAAGATCAATCAGGCCGGACCATCTACACCGGTCGAGGTGCAGGGCCTAGAGCGGGTGCCGGTTGCCGGCGATGACTTCATGGTGGTGTCTGATGAACGAATAGCCCGGGAAATTGCATCTAGCCGTCAAGGAAAGTCCAAGGAACGCAAAACGGCTCAACAGCAGAAGACCAAGATGGAAAGCATCTTCAACAGGATGGATGAAGGAAACATCAAGACCCTGAACATCCTTGTGAAGGCGGATGTTCAAGGGTCTGTTGAGGCACTGAAGGAAAGCCTGATCAAACTCTCGAGCGATGAAGTCCATGTCAAAGTCGTGCATGGGCTGGTTGGTGGCATCAACGAATCGGATATCAATCTTGCGAAGGCTGTCGAAGCCGTTATCGTTGGCTTCAATGTTCGTGCTGACGCAACAGCCAGAAAACTCATTGATGCAGAAGGAATTACGGTGTTCTATCACAACATCATTTACGATGTAGTTGATACCATTAAGGCCAGCATGACTGGATTGATGGACGAGATCGCTGGCGAAGAACATGTTGGGCTGGTTGAAGTCAGAGACGTGTTCCGGTCTCCAAAGATTGGTGCAGTTGCAGGCTGCTACGTGACCAAGGGTGCGGTCAAGCGAAACTTGCCGGTTCGGGTTCTACGGGACAATATCGTGATATTTGAAGGTGCAATTGACTCATTGCGACGTTTCAAGGACGATGTCAATGAAGTCAAGCATGGCTACGAGTGCGGAATTGGGATTAAAGACTATAATGATGTCAAGGTTGGCGACCAGATCGAGGTCTATCAAGTCGTGCATAGCGCACCAACTCTTTGACCGTACTCTACAGCTATAGGTAGCCATGTTTTTATCCAATGCAGGAAATCGATCGAACCCGCCGTGTTGGAGAATTGATCAAGCGTGAACTATCTGACCTTATCTTCAGCCAAATAAATGATGAGCGCATCCGGGGTGTGACCATCATTCAGGTTTCTGTCAGTCCAGACATCAGAAACTCAACAGTTTATTTTTCCATGCTGGATAAACCGACTGACAAGAACAGCATAGAGAAAGTGCTGAACAAATCCGCGGGTTATCTCAGGAAACATTTGAGCAAACGCTTGATGATGCGTAATACTCCGGCATTGTCTTTCAAATATGATGATAGTATCGAGCATGGCCTGTCGCTGACCCAGTTGATCGATTCCCTGAACGTATCCCATGATCAATAGGAGTGATATCGAACACATACCAGTAAACGGATTATTACTTCTCGACAAGCCAGGGGGCTTAAGCTCAAATCAGGCTCTGGGGTGCGCCAAGCGCCTGTTGCAGGCCAAAAAAGGCGGGCATACTGGTGCGCTGGATCCCATTGCAACTGGTTTGTTGCCACTGTGTTTTGGGAACACTACGCGAATCGCTGGAATTTTTCTGGATTTCGATAAAACCTACGAAGTTACCATTCATCTGGGAGAGACCACGGATACAGGCGATACAGAGGGTGAAGTTGTTTCCCGCTCGCCAGTTAACATCAGTATTACCAGCATCGAACAGGCACTTGATCAGTTTCGTGGAAAGCTTCAGCAAGTACCGCCGATGTATTCAGCCATAAAGAAGGGAGGCGTGCCTCTTTATAAGCTGGCCCGAAAAAATCAATTGATTGAACGCGAACCCCGCGAAGTGATTGTCCATAACCTTGAAGTTCATGATTACAGTGAAAACAATCTGTCCTTGACAGTCAAATGCTCCAAGGGGTTTTATATTCGTAGTCTTGCCATGGATCTCGGCGAAGTACTGCGTTGCGGTGGCCATGTACAGGTATTACGCAGGGTAGAGGTCGGCAGGTACAGTGTTCATGATGCAATTACTCTGCAGGAACTGGAAGCCATACCCGGTCATGAGGAGAGGCGTAACCAACTGATGCAGACCGATCATGCGTTGAATCATCTGGTGAAATTTGAAATTCCGGAAGAGAAGGCTTTGTCTTTTTGCCAGGGTCAAACTGTTCCGCTGACAGCGCCGAGATGGGATGGTTTGGGTCTTATCTACTCTGCTGACGGAACATTCCTGGGGCTTGGAGAGTGCGATGGAGTCGGAAGTATATGTCCCAAAAAGGTTTTCGCATAGCACAGGTTACTGGATCTTTGCAGACCAGTTTACCGATTAATCCCTTTCAGCATAATGAATGCAATTAGTATCGAATGATGGAAACAATTACCCTTGCGGACTTTCAGAAAATACGCATACACACCGGAACAGTGCTCTCTGTCAATCCGAATGAAAAAGCCAGAGTTCCTGCATGGGTATTGGAAATTGATTTTGGTGAGGAACTGGGTGTCAAGACCGCCTCCGCGCAATTGACCGAGCTGTATACTCCTGAAAACCTGATTGGGACTCAGGTTGTTGCGGTAATGAATTTTCCGTCACTTCGAATAGCCGGAGTCAAGTCAGAAGTGCTGGTTTTAGGTATCTTGGACTCAAGGGGGACTGTGTTGTTACGCCCGGACCAGAAAGTTGAGAATGGAACCCGAGTTGCCTGAAGAAAATGATGAATACTGGCAGTCTAGTATCCAGTTACTACGCCAACCCTAGGATATTGGCGGGCTTCTGAGAGCAGGTTCAGTTTTATGGTTAGCAGCCTCAACCGTTCATGGAAACTCTCACGGGAGATATTGCAAAGCTGGATGTGATGCGGTGGGTCGATGAAATCTCTTGGATGTAATATCCGGTGATTATCGAGAATCCCGGCTTCTCCAGTCTGCAATGCAATATGGATTTGATTTTCCGAAGTCATGATTCCGGTTCCCTGCTGTCACAAAGATGAGCAATTCCCTTTCCTCCTGGAAGAGATGAATATTACTCTCTTATATTGCAGGAGAATACGTGCGGATATTCCAAAATCCGGCTATCTGCGGTTATCAAGGTAAGTTGGTGTACCATTGCCGTAGCCACCAGTATCCTGTCGGCAGGATCGCGATGAAATTCTCCGGGAAGCTCGTAGGCAGCCAAAGCTATTTCATTGGTAATCGGGAGTGTTTCCGCTTTTAGCCAGTTCAGGGTTTCCGCAATCCAAGCGCGCAATTGCATTTTTAGAGTGATGCGTTCTCCCCATGCCAAACGCGCCATTTCCAATGATGAAATACTTGAGACGAAGAGTTCATTGTTTTCGTTTAGGATTATTTTCCGTGCAACCGTCCCGAATTCATCAGGCGCTTCTTGCGACCACAGCCAGACATGCGTATCCAGCAAAATCCTCACTGCTCGAATTCCCACTCGTCGACAAAGTCCGTACTCACAATATCGCCATGAATAGTTATCTGGCCGCGCAAGGCACCTAATTTCCGTTTATGAGGGGTTTCCCCGGTATATGGGCTAATTACGGCAACAGGACGTTTGCGCAACGTAACAAGTAGCGGTTCACCAGTACGTTGTACAGTTTTTATTTGATCGATGCACTTTGCCTTGAGTTCCGAAATACCTATTTCTTTCATTATGTCTTCATTGGTTTGATTTGTCATGAATATAACCAAGTCAATTGACTAGGTCAACATATGATCGTATCGAATGCGTCTCACTGAGCTGTATACATCGGAAAACCTGATTGGGATCAGGTTGTAGCGGTAATGAGTTTTTTCGCCACTTCGGATAGCCGCAGTCAACCCTGAAGCGTTGGTTTGGGGTATGCTGGACTCAAAGGGATTGTGTTGTTACACTTGGGCCAGAAAGTTGAGAATGCAACCCGAGTTGCCTGAAGAAAGGACGGTCTGTTCTTTATTGCGGTTTGTGAAAAGACCAAGCGACCAGAAAAGAAGGTATTGGCTCCCCGGGACAGACTCGAACTGCCGACAAAGTGGTTAACAGCCACCTGCTCTACCAACTGAGCTACCGGGGAATAGGCACGCAATACTAATATTACAGGCTTTACAGGTCAAGCCATTTCTAATGCCTGTTTTGGCCCAATTCAGTAATGACATCTTTTTTGATCGGAGAATGCATGAACAAAAAAAAAGGAAATAACAATGATTCGAGAAGAGATTAGCCGGTTGGGAGCAATCCAAAGGGTTTGGCAAAATAGTCTCGACCATAACTTCACGGGATTTAACAAGTCCTTTCTGTTTTTCCTGCATCACAGGCTGTTTTCAATCCTTGGCTCAAATGGTGCAAGGGAATTGACGTGTATGAAAACCGGAGCATGCCGATGAAAGAAGGGCTAGAACCGGTTATTGATGACAGCTCCAGGATCCTGATATTGGGGTCCCTGCCGAGCGACACCTCGCTGGAGGTACGCGAATACTACGCAAATCCCCGCAATCATTTCTGGAAGATTCTTTCCTGCATCTATGATGATCCCATCGAGGCAGATTACGAGTTGAAACGGGCGTTTCTCCACAAGAATGGAATCGCATTGTGGGATGTGCTGAAGGCGGCCGAACGGAAAGGAAGCCTCGATTCGAACATTCGGTGTCCGGAGGTCAACGATCTCGACAGACTAGTCCGGGAACACCCCCGGATCAGAACGGTCGGGATGAATGGAACTAAGGCCTGGAGTATCTTCAACCGGCACTGGCGAAGGCATCCTGTTTTCAGTATAGGTGGTATGCAGGTGTGCTGCCTACCGTCTTCAAGTCCAGTTCCAGGAAAGAACGTCAAGCCATTCGAGGAAAAGGTGCAGGTTTGGCGAAAGTTTCTGGAGTCAGCTACGTAGCAGGATAAGGCAGTCCGATTTTATAATTCTGCACATTTTCCGAGTCGATGCTCCGATTGCTATGGAATCCGGTCAGTGAGATCTACGGCCCCACCAAGAGAAAATTGAACTGTTAGGTCCTTTTCATACGTTCGAAAAACCGGTGTTTATTAGTGCCAAACCCAGCGTTTTTTGATCAGGAACAGCTGGGGATATCGAATTGCCTGTGTGCAGATTGAAAGGCAGGTTTTTTCAGTATTCGAATCGAATGATAAAATAGGACAACGATCTGTGATCGTTGTCCTGCAACCAGAAAATCCTTCTTTTTGTCTTGATTCCTGAACGCGTTAACAATCCATATCAACTGGTCAGTGATTTCCAGCCGTCTGGCGATCAACCCCAAGCCCTTGAGGCATTGATCGGAGGTCTCGAACAGGGAGAGGCATTTCAGACGTTGCTGGGAGTCACTGGCTCCGGGAAGACATTCACCATGGCAAATGTGATCGCGAATACCGGTCGTCCAGCACTCATCCTCGCGCACAATAAAACACTAGCTGCCCAGCTCTATTCCGAGATGCGGGACTTCTTTCCGGATAACCGAGTAGAGTATTTTGTTTCCTATTACGACTATTACCAACCGGAGGCGTATGTTCCGAGTTCAGACACCTATATCGAAAAGGATGCTTCAATCAATGAGCATATCGATCAAATGCGTCTTTCAGCGACCAAGGCGATTCTCGAACGTGATGATGTAATTATTGTTGCTACAGTCTCCGCTATTTATGGTCTGGGAGACCCTGCTGCCTATCACGGCATGATTTTGCATGTGAAGATCGGAGATCAGATCAACCAGCGGGATATTCTCAGAAAATTGACAGATATACAGTATGTGCGAAATGAACTGGAACTTCGAAGGGCGACATATCGAGTGCGTGGAGATGTCATTGACATATACCCGGCTGAGTCAGAGCGTCTGGCTATTCGAATTGAATTGTTTGGCGATGAAATCGAGGGCATATCCAGATTTGACCCGCTGACCGGTGTCGTTGAAGAGCGAATAAACCGGGCTACCGTCTATCCGAAAAGTCATTATGTGACCAAAAAGGAGGTCATTCTTGCGATCATGGACCAGATCAAGGGTGATTTAAAGGTACGACTCAAGGAACTAAGGGGCTTGGACAAGCTGGTTGAGGCGCAGCGGTTGGAACAACGCACGTTGTACGACCTCGAGATGATGCAGGAAATGGGATATTGCAACGGTATTGAAAATTACTCCAGATATCTGTCAGGTAGAGAAGTTGGCCAGCCTCCACCCACATTGATGGACTATCTCCCCGAAAATTCCATCGTGTTTATTGATGAGAGTCATGCAACGATTCCTCAAATTGGAGCCATGTACCGAGGCGATCGTTCCAGAAAGGAGAATCTCGTGGAATATGGATTCCGACTGCCGGCTGCACTGGACAATCGACCGCTCAGGTTTGATGAGTTTGAAGAAATGCTTCCCCAGGTGATTTTTGTATCTGCAACACCTGGCGATTACGAGGCAACGAAAGCCTCGGAGGTCATCGAGCAAGTAGTGCGGCCAACCGGGTTACTTGATCCTGAGGTTGAAATACGTCCAGTAGAGTTTCAGGTTGATGATTTGCTCTCTGAAATAAACTCAAGGGTACAAGTTGGAGACCGTGTCCTGGTCACCACACTGACCAAGCGCATGGCGGAGGACTTGACCGAGTATTTTCATGAACATGGGGTCAAGGTTCGTTATCTGCATTCAGATATCGATACTGTAGAACGGGTCGAAATTATCCGTGACCTGAGAAAGGGGGTATTTGATGTGTTGGTTGGGATTAACCTGTTGCGTGAAGGACTGGACATCCCCGAAGTGTCACTGGTTGCAATACTGGATGCGGACAAGGAGGGGTTTTTGCGCTCAACCCGATCGTTAATCCAGACAATTGGACGTGCGGCTCGTCACCAAAACGGAAAAGTGATTCTCTATGCAGACCGGGAAACGGGGTCCATTCAAAGTGCTGTCGAGGAGACCAATCGAAGAAGGCAAAAACAGCAAAATTACAATCAAATCCACAACATCACCCCAAAATCAATCATCAAGCCTGTTAAAGACATCATTGATGGAGTGATTGCGGTTGATCCAGAAACAATCAAGGTGATAGCCGACGAAGGAATGGACGACGAGAAATTTCTGGATCATGCCGCAACATCCCCGAAACAGCTTGGAAAGATTCTGAAGCAGCTGGAAAAGAAAATGTACGGTCATGCCAAGAATCTTGAGTTCGAATCAGCGGCGGCTGTTCGTGATCGTATTAACC
>VXPI01000166.1 GCA_009839585.1 Gammaproteobacteria bacterium | reverse complement strand
AAAAAAACTGACATAGATGAATCACCAGCAATTTTTTCAAGTTCTTTCCAATAGTTGTCGAGTAGCCAACCATGGATGCTACCATGAAGTCTTGGAAGAATATCTTTTGCAAACGCCTCCACAGCGGTTTGTTGGTCATCAAGAAAATTGCGTTCTTCAAGGAGACTTTTCAGCAGTTGTTTACCATAACCATGTCGTAGCTTGACAGGCTTGGACAATACGTGCTCTACAATCATAGACGCAGCGTACGTAATCTCTTCATGTGATGGCGCTTCCTCGTAAGGGTGTCCGTATAAACAGCGCATCTCATAGATGTGGTTTAAGATAGTATGAGCCGAATCAGACAAAAAGCCGTATTCGTTGGCTTCCGTTAGCAGGAATTTATCAACAGCCTTGTGTCCGCTTTCCTTGGACTCGATATCACCAACAATCTTGCCCGCTGTATCATCGCGCTTTTGCGCATCTCGGAAGCGGCGTTTCAAGGATTCAGCACAAGCCAGCCATATCATCAAGTAAGCAGCGCGAAGTGCGCCCATCTTTCCTGCTTTGATAGCTTCGTCAAATAGTGGATAGTCTTCGGCGGATAAAATTTTGTTAGCGTAATTAGCTAGGTCCACCGTCTGAGTAGCTTTTTTCTTGGTAAATATCCTCATTTTTCATTGTCTACTTTATTTGTCCACTGGGCATTACCGAATATGCCTTGCAGGGTTTCCGCTTTGGCATTCTCTACAAAACGCATGGCTTTAGTAAAAAACTATTCCCTCTCCATCGTCACCAGCGGCTTGCTAGATATGTCGTAGACCACCCTGGAGACGCTATCCATCTCGTTCTCGGAGATTTTCTGCAGGAACTCGTCCGGCAGGCGGGACTAACGGGCGATCGTGAAATCGACGGTTTCCAAGAAGCGCACTGTAGTAGCATCACTCAAGCAACGCCTTCAGCAACGCATCCGGTGTATCCGAGTAGAACTGGATGTTAATCCGCGTAGCCATATCGTCGGAAAGCTCAAATAATTTTTTCCGAGCAGAGACAGGCATCAGCAATGTATCGGCTCCCCTCTCAACTGCTACTTCGACGATATCGACAGCATTTGAGAGAGGTTCAATGGAGCCACCCAAGTTTAATGCGCCGACAATAATCAGTCCACCTTTCGTGCTCTTTTCGAGCAACCCACTGCATAGCGCCACTAATGCGGGTAGCCCTAAGGCAACCCCAGTCCGATCGTTGTCCAGTGCTCTAAGCTGAACCGAGAATTCATGGGCACGTGGATCGCGGTCCCCGACCAGTTCTTTAGAGCGCGAATAGAGATTTTGTTCAGCGTACCGAACGCTCTCCCGGAATGCCAGGGGTACCGGGGCATTGAGAATCCTGACGCCACCCCCTCGGCCAACCATGACCTCTATACGGTACATGCTGGCTCCGCTTTCTGGGCCACCTGGACTGATACCCCATACTTGACCAGGCGGCAAAGGGTCAAGATCGATAGCCTCATCACTATGCAATTCCGGCGTTGAAACGAATTTCTCGATACCGTCCTCACCCATCGCATAGCTGAAATGCGTATTACGAAACTCGCTTTTGAAGACTCGCTTCTGCTGCTCCTTGACCCGACGCCGGACTTCCAGAGCGGACCTAACCACATCCTCCAGTTCCTCATCAGGTACGGGCATCTCCGGATCCGGGTATAGCAGCTTCAAGAGTCCGCTCACTGTCTTGTTGAAAGCGGTAATGTCACGGCCACTTAGTGCGCCACCATAATTGACTCGCCCCTGAAGTACAGGAACTCGACTTCCCGTACGCAGCCGACTCCAGCACTCCGAGAGAAAGTCGCTGACCAACCCGAAGTGCTCTGTGAAGTGCTCATTGGGGTTAAGTTTAGGAAAGTCCCAACCGGACACATATGCGTGTATCCGATCCATAAACGCAGTATCGTCTTGCATCTCCGGTGGAAGAGGACTGAGTAGGTGACCTACACGTTGCTGAAATTCAACCTCGACGTCTAGATTGCCGACCATGACGATTCCACCCTCAGCACGGATACTTTCCTTGCCGCGGGAGAACTCGCCAGACTCCATATAGCCTTTAAGGATATTAACACCGTCCTTCTGGTCGAACGACACACCAGAAATCTCATCAAAGCAAACGACGTCGTATTGACATACCAGCCCTCGTTGTCCGGTGGCGTTGTTAACGAACATCTTCGCCACGGTAGCTTTGCCGCCCGAAATGAGGTGTGCATAGGGAGATATCTGTTGGAAAAGATGGCTCTTGCCGGTGCCGCGCGGACCCAGTTCGACCATGTTGTAATTACGTTCCACGAACGTGACCATGCGCAAGAGACAGACCATTTGGGCGCGGTCTGACAGCGCGGCTGGCTCCAGACCAATGCTGCGTAGCAATAGCCGCCTCCAATTCTCGGTCGTGAATTCACGCCGGCCGCGTTTGAGGGTGTCTAACACATTAGCCTTTGATAGCTGAATGGCTCGCAAGCTATCGACAGCAAAAGGGCGGCCACTCTTCTCCTGGGCGATCGCAGCGTCATAGCTCAACGTCACTTCTGCGTAAAAACCATCTGTTAACATACGCTCGTGCTGCTTGACAAGATTATCCTCTATTCGCACGTCCTTTAACGCCAAACTCGGCAACTCTGCAACGAAAGAATCAGACTTAGCGTCAAGCTTGGCGCGAATAATATCTATCAGCTTAATAGAACCCTGGTCTCGTGCCCTTGCCTTGAATAACTCTTCTTCACCTGTTCGAACTGTCCTATCCGCAAGCTGCCGCTCGACAATGGTCAGCCCCTCTTGGATCTCCTGCTCGTCTGTACTCGCACAGTATCGTCCTAGAAGAAACTCAACAACATACGTTGGTACCGGATACTGGCGACTATATTTCCGCACCAGATCTTTACGGACCAAATAACCTTCAAACGCTTTCGCGGCAAGACGGTCGAGTGAATCAAGTTCCACTTTCAATCGCCACCCCCAATTATCGTGGGATGTTTTGTAATCACATGGTTACTGGCATCCAATACAACTAATACCACCGTCGTACCCTCCAGTTCATCATCTGCAACCAACAGACTGGCTGTTCCATCGCCGTCTACAGACATCGTTGCAGCTACTGACGATTCGGAGTCATTTACTTTCGTCCGGAGATCGACAGACAATCCGAGTTGTGCCCCCTCAATTTGCACACGACAACGCAATCCTGCCCAGTTGACGTAGTTAATGTTCACCGATGCCTTGGCTGTGGCTTTCTCTGCGGTAATCCGCATGATGGGAATCAGGCTCTCTTGCAGACTCAGTCCACCGTGAGCATACTCATTGCCAGCAACAAAGCAGGATATCCCGGGTGGCACTGCAACTTGTTCATCGCTATTCCAGTGCCATTGCACGGTAGGCACTTCCACCTTGGATGCTCCTCTTATCTTAGCGCAACGCGCCCAACGGCTCGCAGTCAGGTATTTGGGAAGATCGACTTTAGGCAACCCGCCGGGTAACCAGAGCCAACCGTGGTCTGTAACTACTCGAATTTCGCGCCATCCGGCATCGATCAAAGACTCGATACGTTCAAGAATCAGAGCAACCTGCTCTTCAAGTCTATCGGCGAGCTTCGCTTGCAGAGAGTGCCCCAACTTGTCAATTTCGCCGTTTTCCGTCCAACCACGTCCTGAGGAATCACCTGTTTCGTCGGCACTCAGGTATTGATATCCGGCCGATGCCAGTAGTTTTCGGAATCGGTCCGTAGTTAGTGCCTGCTCTGTATCCGCTATAACAGGGAGAAAATCATCTCCAAGTGACATGCCCTTGATATTGTTCGAAATGGGGGAAACCGCTGGTTTAGCTGTTGCGGTTACCGATGGTAATCCTGCCCACCGGGTTGACATAGTGATTGACCACCCTTTTACACGCATGAGTTCGGCAAGGCGTTGAGATATATCGAACCTAAGACCGTCAGCAAACATGATCAGACCGCCTGGTTCAACGACTATGTCCTCCAATACCTGCTCATTGTGACCAGGAAGAGGTTCTTTCTCTGCCAACTGTTGGAGATGTTCTGCTGCGGCCTCGAGCCATGGACGATAAATTGCATTCAATGCCTTGCTCACAATCAACATATCGGCAGCAGTCTTAACTGCAGCCATCGCAGACAAAGCTGCTGCATCTACTTCCCAAGCAGATTCGGCATATAGTTTTGCCATCTCAGTAGTAGAAGAACCACCCAATCTTGTTGCTGTAGTTGTGGCGATGACAACAAGGTGGCCAAGGGCTCCTGCTAATGGCGCCTGTCCCAACTTAGCCCAAGCCCATTCTCGTCGTGTACCATGTTGCTTCTCTAGTTCCAGGATACATTCGCGAGCGTCAGCGGGCGTCGAATTTTCTAGCCCAAGTATCGCTTTTCGTAACTTTTTCTCTTCTTCTTCGTTCTTCTGAGGCCAGGAAGAAGCCTCAAGGAACATCTCAATTGGCATTGCGTGCCGTAACAACTTTGGTACTCCAGGATAGAGTATAGGCGACTCATTGAATCGATCCCAGACTGTTGACCAAGGTCCTTCACGCTTACCAAGTAACTCTGCACCTACCAACTCGCCATCCTTCTCCGGGTCAAACTTGAAGTCCGCCTTGCAACGCGACTTAAATGCTGACCAACGCCCATCATTCCACTCGATCTTTACGGCCTCCGGCTCGCTTAACCAGAGCAAGATGTCCTTTGCCGGATCATCGGAGAAGAGTTTATCGAAATCCTCGGCCTCGAGATGTCTTCCTTGCAGTCTATTGACCGACGTTGTAACTAGCTCTGACAGGGCACCGAGCAGCGCTTGACGAGTGGCTGAATCCCGCGCCATATCCAGACCGAGACCACCTTCATCTGCCACCAGGAAGGCTTCAACAGTCCAATCCTTGCCGTTCTTCTGCGTCCAGTAAATTCCACGGTATTGAAGCTCTACTAATGGTTTGAGGCTATCCGGGCACTCCTGAACTGTCCGCAACTGCTGGCGGCTTACACACGGCAGGTACACGATTGGTATTGTATCTTCAGGCAGTTCGACATCTGGTAATGCCAGATCCACCAGGCCACGGAGCCAAATAGCCGGGCCAATTCGTTGATCAGGCTGGTATTTTCCGAAAGTCAAAAGTTGGGGCAGCAAACGGCGTAGTTGAGGGATGACAGGTTGCCACTGTGCATCACGGTCTGTCCACAAGATGGCACACGGGCGCACCACATCATTTGGATTGAATTTGGCCGCACTTTCAATAGAATGTATTAGCGCCTCGATAACTGTATTACTCATTTTGTCGCTGGCGACTCCCAACTGCATCTCAATCCCTGACCTCCGCATTCGGCTGCCTGATATACATGACGAGCCTGAGATAATCCTCAGTCGCTATGAATTCCGGTTCTGTCTCGTTTTGCTCCAATAAGAGAGGAATAATTTTGTTTCTTACCCCCATACCTCTCGCGTCCACGTAACCGTAATCTCGTAAAACCTCAACAATCAATGAGTTGCGTGGTGAGCGCTGACCGGCTACCATTTTCTCTACTGTCATCGAATTCTGTAGTGCACCAGGACTCAAGATATCGAGTCGGTTCGCGTACCGTGTAACCTCAATCTCCTCATAGCGAGTCCAATCACGGTGGGCAACTGCATTAACGATAGCCTCACGTAGTGCATCTACCGGGTACAGCCAGTTACGTTCGCGTCGCAACGAGTCCCCTAATTCACTTGGTTCTTCTGAAATGAATGGCCGCATCACCTGGATAATGTTCTCCAGTAACCCGTTTTCTACAATGACATTCTTACCCCCAGCCGATGGTTTTCGTAGGGCGACAAGTGGTCCATCAACAAATTGATCATCCAGAGCCTTATAGCTCTTGTCGTTGCCCTCGAACGCCATCCAACGGATGCCGGCCCGATGAAGAAGTCGTCGGGGAGAGTGGCCAAACAAGAGAAGTCCAGCGATTGTACAGACTGCAGGGCCATCATCGCGTTCAACCATAAAGCCCAAGCCACACAGACGCTTGTGCCATTCCTCATTGTCCACAGGCGATTTTTTGTCACCCACAATCGTCAACAGATAATCTTTCAACCGGTCTAGACTAAGATCCGTCAGTTCACTGCCTGAGACAGGGAGCAGTTCTGCGTGGAACATGCCGCCGAGTGCATACAACCGAGCCTGTTGCTCACGTGTTGCTAATCGCGATGTAGTTCCAACCCGGATATAGATGTCTTCACGATCACGGTCACGAACTACATAAGGCTTGGTTGCTCCTTGACTCATGGTTACCACGGCGACACGGTGCTTTTCATCGATCTGTACTTCTTCATAAAACGGTATGAGCATGGGATGAACATAGCGACCGAAAACAGTATCCATCACCCAGCGCTCAAGATCAGCGCGTTGAATGCCGGTGATCGTCCCGTCATCATCGACTCCCAGCAGAATGCGGCCACCCTGAAAGTTAGTTAATGCTACAACTTCTTTAGCCAACTGCTCGGGGCGAAGATCATCGCGCTTGAACTCTGTTCCGGAGTTCTCTCCGTTCGCTATTAGTTCCAGCAATTCAGTCTTAGTCATTAGTAATCAAACCCATATTTCTCTTTTCGTTGCATGAACGCCTCCTTTCCGCCTTCCAGAATTCTTGCTACATGATCACGAATCGACGGAATATCAATAGATCCCTGCGCTTCATTCGGCATCTCTGCTTGATCATCAGTTGCCGTACACACGCCTATCCACTCAGCATCACCGAACACTGGAATATTTGCGTTATGGGTTGCAAACAGAAATTGCCGTTCCGTCTTGGCTGCTCGCAGTTCCTGTACTATCCGTTCCGCAATAAAGGCGTTGTCCAGATTATCCTCGGGTTGATCCATGATCAGCGGGTCTTGATTATCGAGTAATAGCAAGTGCAGTATAGCTGTACATTGTTGCCCTGTTGATAGACGGTCCAAAGGTCTGTATTGCTCACCCGTATGGGACACATTGAGTTCCAGACTAATTCGCTCCTCCAGATCGATTCCTTCCACCTCATATAAATCTCCGGGTGTCATCCGAAGCAAGGAATCGGCAAGACCCGATGTCAATCCCCACTCTTTACTGAGCAACGCCTCCTTCCCTTCCGCAATAGCGGCGACCAAGCCGAATATCGTCAAATCCTGAGACTCGTCCACCCATTTGGTTTTGCGCTCTCCAATCCCTGGTAAATCCTGCAGGAATTCCCGTAGCGGCTTGCGCAAGCCGTCTGGAACAAGTTCAATCCGAAGTTTACCGGCGAGACGCTTGTTGAGGCTTTTTATAGCCTTCTGCTTTGCTCCTGTGCGAGCGCTACGGATATC
Source organism: Gammaproteobacteria bacterium (assembly GCA_009839585.1). GTDB lineage: Bacteria > Pseudomonadota > Gammaproteobacteria > Arenicellales > Poriferihabitantaceae > Poriferihabitans. The sequence continues at coordinate 791 of VXPI01000166.1, read as the reverse complement.
TGATATTTCACCCAGCAGATTGCGACGGCTCTGTTCCAACTCTCTGACAAGTGCCTCTACCGTTTTCAGCCGCGCCTGTGCTGGCTTAACTTGTTCAATCTCCCGCAATAACCGCTGGTAGGCACGTCCGACTTCCTTGCCCTCCTTCCCGGCAACTGCGGGGAGCTTGGAGAATTCTTTCTCTAGTTGGCTTTCTGCTGTCTTAAGTGCCGTATTAAGTTCGCCAACAATGGCATTAAGAGCCGTCTCCGCACCGCCTATCGCATGATCAATCTCAGTAAGCTTCTTGTGCAAAGTGTCATTCAACGACTCCAAAACCTGTCGCCCGTTTCGCAGTAAATCTGCATGGGGCAATCCTTCAAGAGCTTTATCACTAAGAAATACCAGGTCTGGGATAGACTCCGCAAACCCCAGGTGAGAGCTTCGTACTAGTTTTATTTCATTCAGAACCCTAGGACCAAGTTGTCGTTCCTTTTCCAGCAGAGGCACTTGCTTGAGTTTTTCCTCAAAGCCCTGTTCCTTGAATTGTCTCACCTGTTCTTCAAGCTTGGGAAGTTGCGCGATTTGCTGCTCGATCTCATCTTTTTGCTCCCGTGCCTTAGTCAGTCGTTCAGTGTTTTCTTTGAGTTTACGATACGCCGCATCGAGACGACCCTGCTGACCTATGCTTTCCGGCAGGAAACGGTCCAACACTCGAGTTAAGGCTCCCGGACTTTTCGCTAATTCGTAAATTTCATTTTGACCATATATCTCTACACCGGGAAGGAGATCCCTACCGGGATGCAGTCGTG